>JBFFYZ010000285.1:0-3578 GCA_041568895.1 Nitrospiraceae bacterium | reverse complement strand
GCGTAGAGGTCCACGTCACGGGAACGGTGGGGTCCACCAGCGGGTGGATCATGGACTTCGAGGAGATCAGGCAGGCCTTCCAGCCGGTGCACGACCAGCTCGACCATCGGTACCTGAACGACATCGAGGGACTCGCCAATCCCACCAGCGAACACCTGGCACGATGGATCTGGCAACGTGTCAAGCCGGCCCTGCCCGCCCTCGTCGCGGTGGTGGTTCGGGAGACTTGTACGACCGGCTGCATCTACCGGGGAGAGACGTAAGAGGAAACGAAAGGGTCGCGGCGGTGACGGAATCCTCCGAACGATAAGTCTTGCTCGAGCGGACGAAAAAAGTAACGACTCCTTCCGGTCCTGTCAAGCCAAAAAATTTTTTCTTTTGAGATCCCATTTCTCCCTTGACTCATCTTTATATTTTTTTTACAAGCATCCCATACAAGCAGAGGACTGCTCGTGGGTCGGTAGATTGCTGGGATGGTCATTGCGTCGGTTCTGACCTCCTTCACACGAATGCCCCACCAACCGAGGTCCCTCAGCGCAGGCGACAAGCCTGGCGGGTTTCTCAAAAACCCGAGCGCCCTCCATTTCCTCGTTGCCAGCGACAACGCGCAAGACATCAAAGCGGCCTCCATTCGTCTGCGACAAGGCTTTCCGGGCTGCCGCATCGAAGCGGTCTATTCGGCCCAGGAAACGCGTGAATGGGCGCCACAGCAGCCCTGGCACCTGATCCTGCTTGACGACGCGCTGACCCGCCCGCCCGAACAACGCCTGATCGCCGACCTCAAACGTTCGGCTCCCCGGACGTCCCTGCTGGTTCAGACCGAACGGAACGACGTCGGCGTCGCCATGCAGGCGCTCCAGGCCGGAGCCGACTATTGCCTGTTCAAGCTCGGCTCCACGTTTTTGACGGAGCTGCCTCAGGTGGTGGAGAGGGTGCTCCGACGGCCGGAGCGGTCCGCGCCCAGCGCAGCCGCCATGGAACAGTTCCTCAATTGGTTCGAACCCCAGCCGCTGTGTGTGTATGAGCTGGATGAGGAAGGACGGTTCGTCTATGTCAGCTCCCCGGTGGAGCAATTGCTGGGGTATCAGCCCCAGGAGCTGGTGGGCCAACCCAGCAACGTGCTGCTGCACCCGGCGGAGAGCTTACAGGCGGACCGCCGGCTCCGTGAGCGTCGGACGGGAGGCCGAGCGACCCGCAACTTTGTCTTGCGCCTGGCAGGCCGGAGGGCCAACGAGGGCCGGACGATTGAAACCGCACTCGAGCTGGACTCAACCGGGTGGTATGGGACCGACGGGCGATTTCTCGGTACCCTGGGATGCGTTCGGGATCCCCTGGCCGGTCGAAGGCGGTCTTCCGGCCAGGTGACGGAGGCCGGGGTGCTGGCAGAGTTTTCCGGCGCGCTGGTGATGGACCTGCAGGCCTTGCTGACCGCTGTGGTCGGGTATAGCGATGTCCTGCTCCAGGACCTCGGCCCGGCCGGTGAGATCGGTCGGCGACGGCTGGAGCAACTCAAAGCCGCCGGAGGGGTCGCCGCCGACCTGGCTCGACAGCTCCTGATTCGAGGCGGAGCCGGGGCGCAGCCATTTTCTACCGAGGTCAACCTGGCCTCCGATGTCCCACGGGAGAACAGCGATCGGTGTTAAGCCTCTTCTGTCCCAGACCCCACCCGGACAGGGACGGTCCGGCCATCCGATCGATGCGTTTCATGAACGGGCGTTTTCACGATCGCCCACGCGGACCTCAGCAGGGAGTGTAGGGACATGAAATTGACCTGGCGCGCGCACACCTTTCGGGAGTTGACCCCCCACCTTGTTCAGTCTTTTGCCAGCTCCGACGATTTCCGTTTTGGCGTCAAGCACCTGTACGGCAGTCAGGTACGGATCCTTGAGGACTTTCCCGATCAAATCGTCTCCGAAGTCACCGAGCCTCCGCATCGGTTCGTCCAGACCATCACGTTGCAGGATGGCATCCTTCAGGCGGACTGTTCCTGCCCGGCGGCAGAGCAGATCCTCTGTCGGCATTGCGTCGCGGGACTCCTGAAATATTACCGGCGGTCCCATCAAATTCACTCATCTCACCACACAGGGAGGGAAGACATGGAGGAGCGTATGCAAGAGCACTTGGGCGAGCAGACAGCCACGCTATCAGCCCCGGACATTTCTTTGCGGGATCTTACGGCGTACATCTCCTGGATGCAGCGGGCGGTGGCGGCCTTGGACATGGGGCACCCGTTGCCGGACTCCCCGGACCTTCGTTCGGAGGAGACGCGGAGCTGGGTCCAGGCCGTTCAGCGAATGGAAGAGCAAATTCGGCAGCACGCGGAGCGCCAGACGACCCTGGCCACCAACCTGCATCAGCATGAGACTCAGCTCGATCAGGTGATGTCCAGCGTGTACCTGAACATGGCGTCGCTGTACGAAACCCTTGGAGAATTCGATAAAGCCGTGGCGGTCCGGGGACGCGTCGGCGTGCTGGAGCCCCAGTAACTTCTAGGAAGCCATCTCAGGCACGAACATCACCCGCCTACGCTGAAGCTTCGGCGGGTTTCGCCAAAGAAACCAAAGGGACCACGGCTGCCCCGCCTTCGTAGCCGGTGCTACTCTCGCCCGCCGGAGGCTTCCGGCGAGCGGGTCGGCGGAGTGGGCTTAAGCCGTGGGTTTCCACTCCTCGACGGCCCGGTCGATTCTGTAAACTGATCGGGAGAGGGATGTGTTGTCCCTCGTGGGACCTGCGGGGCGGGGAGGTTACTTGCTGTGTCGGGGAGGTGGCGGAACGACTTCTTTCACCGCCTTCAGGATATCGTGCAGGTCGAAGGGTTTTTTAAAGGTGCGCAGGGCGCCGAACCGTTTGGCGACCTCCAGCACATCCATTCCAAGCACCTCGTCAGCGCCCGAAATCGTAAAGATCTTCGAAGTGGGGAATTCCCGCCGTAGTTCCTGAATGATTTCAAGCCCTTCCCGGCCAGGCATGAGAATGTCCGTAATAATCAGGTCCGCCGGAGCCCGGCGGTATTCGCGAACGCCTTCCTGGCCGTTCGCGGCGAGCGTCACCTCATATCCATGGAGCTGGAGAGCTTGGGACAGGAGGCGGCGCACCTGTTCTTCATCGTCTATGACGAGTATTCGCGGCACGCGCGTGGAATAGGCAAGTGTAGTACCAGGGGCGGGCCGAGGTGGGGAAAAAAATGAAGCAAACAGGAGTATTTGATTTACTTAAATAATTGCCAGATTTTTCGTTAAGTTTCTCTGAACAGTCCGAAAACATCGGATCTTTTCGGTCCTACAGAAAGATACGGAACGTATCTTTTCTGGAATTTATAAAATCTTTATGCAAGCTGTATTCGACGGCGGGTGGCAATCTAACAGGCTGTCTTTCTCGGGGAAATCCCGCCTTGATGTGGTGGCTTTTCAAAAAGACACGCCCCACAGGGTTTTGGCCAACAGGCCAATCGAGTAGGTGACGCCCACGGCGGCAGCAATGATGACGAGGTTGGTCAGAATGCGTTTCCGGATGTCCATGCCCGAGAGAAAGGCGAGGATCGTGGAGACCAGGATGATCATGCTTCCGGCCGTGACCAG
>JBFFYZ010000284.1:0-3578 GCA_041568895.1 Nitrospiraceae bacterium | reverse complement strand
GCTCGATCCGGCGGAGAGGCACCTTCACCATGGAGGCCGGATGAGCAGCGAGAGTAAACAGTCGGCGACTGGCCTCGGTCGTGGTCTGATCCTTGGTGCGCAGGCTCAGCACACAGGCAATGAGAATCTTGAAGGGATCGCGGGACTCGCGGGCCACCACCCCCACGACGGGCTCCTGCCATTGACGGACCTCTCGGCGCAGGATTCGGAGGGCCGCATGGATCTCTGCCTTGCGCATGGTCTAGGGGAAGGGTCGCTGGGGCAGGGAATGAATTGTGACGGAACGGGGAGGCTGGGAGGCTCGTCAGTCCATTTTCCGCTTGGCCAGCCATTTCTGGCGGCGTCGCTGGGCCTCACGTTGCTTGGCCTTTCGACGAACGCTGGGTTTTTCATAAAACCGCCGCCGCTTCAGCTCGCGGAACAGGCCTTCTCCCGCCAGCTTCTTTTTGGCAACCTTTAAGGCTTTCTCAACGTTGTTATTAAAGACCTTGATTTCCATCTCGTTAGGGCTCTGACCTTCCTTTTACCCGGCGATCGATGAATGTACCCGACACTTTCCCTTAAGGGGAGCGGAGTTTATCATAGCTTTTTTAGTTCCACAAGACTCCGTTTGATCCCCTGAATTTTTCCGGTAATTTTATTTATAAGTTCTTGATTTTTCAATTGTTTTAAATTGGTTATGACGTTTTCCAGCCCCCCTTCGATAGCGGCCAAGGCCAGCAGCAAACCGACTCTCAAGTCGGACTCAACCGCCGGTTTGGTCTGGGAAAAGAGCTGCCGCAGGAGGCCGGCCACTTCGCAGGACAGGGTCGCTGTCTCCAAGGGTACCTCGGTAGCGACCTCAATACTGGCGGCTATGGCTTCTGCTCGACTCGGCTCGTTACGGGGTAAGCGATAGGCCTTCACGACTCCCGCATAGGCATCGGCATCCGCTTGGACCAACGCCTGGAGTCGGTCCCGCAGTGCCAGTAGCTGCCGTTCCACCGGCTCCAGGACCAAGGCGGCCTGCGACGCATTGGCGGGCTCACTCGGGGGGGTCTTCTTCTCCGCCGGGGCCCCTACCCGGCAACCCATTACTCCCAAGGCTGCGGCAAGAGAGCCGGCAAGGGCGGCCACGCTTCCCCCACCGGGCGTCGGCGTCCCCGCCGAGACCTCTTCCAGAAACCCTCTCAAGGAAGCACTCAGATCGGACCCGCTGTCGTCCGGCCCTCCTGTTCCTGCCAGCACCTGGTCCAGTCGGGTTTCCAGCACCTGGGTTGGATCGAAATTCTGCAGCTTGAGACCGAACTCCGTAGCGCGGATCAACGCCTGTTGAGGAACCAGCCCGACCACCTCGCTATCGGACACGTGGACGCCCCGCTCCTCCGCTTCCCGCCGGACGGCTTCAAAGGCCACATGAATCGGAGTCTCCTCGAAGTTGGTCAGGTTCATGGACACCTGCGCCACCTTGCGACTGCTTAACTCGACGCCAATGGCTTTCACGCAAGGCAGCCCCCCGCTGGAAAACCGGATCTTTTTCGCGATCGCCTTCGCGATCGCCACATCCGGTGTCTGCAAATTGACATTAAACGCGATGAGCGGCGGGCGCGCGCCCACGACAGTGGCCCCGGCGGAGGGATGGGGCCGCTGAGGACCGAAATCCGGAGCCCAGTGTGAATCCGCTTCCATCCGGCTTGCCAGGCCTTCCAGGTTTCCCTTGCGAATGACTTCCAGGTTTTTGCGGTCCGGATGAGACGCGGCCGCTTCGTACAAAAACACGGGAATGTCCAATTCCTTGCCGATGCGCTGCCCCACCTTGCGTGCGAGGGCCACGCACTCCCCCATCGTGATGCCTCGAATCGGGATAAAGGGCACCACATCCGTCGCCCCCACCCGAGGATGCCCCCCCTGGTGGGTGCGTAAATCGATCCGATCCCTAGCCACTCGAGCGGCCTGAAAGGCGGCTTCCGCCACCGCCTCCGGATCTCCGGCTATGGTGAGGACCGCGCGATGATGGTCGTAGTCCATCTCCTCGTCCAGAACGTACACGCCTTTGATGGCCTTGACCGCCGCCACCAGGGCCTGGATGGTGCCCCGGTTCCGGCCTTCACTAAAATTCGGCACACATTCGACAAGACGTTGCATGATTCCTCGTCTATTGCGTCAATCGCGTCTATTGCGTCATTGCGTCCTTCGCGAAAGACGCGGCTCGCGACAGACGCGTTCTGTCGTAGGCGATACGCCCCTTCTTGATCACCGTCACGCAATGGTTCATTCCGAAATAATAGGGGATCTCGCGATAATCCGCCACGTCCATGACCAGGATATCGGCCTGCTTCCCGGCCTCCAGGGAGCCTACCAGATGTCCCCGTGCCACCGCATAGGCTCCGTTGATGGTGGCGGCGGTGAGGGTTTCTGCCGGGGTCATCCGCATGTGGGTGCAGCCCAAGGAAAGGATGAGCTGCATGTTCTGGGTCGGGCAGCTCCCGGGATTAAAATTGGTGGCCAGGGCTACCGGGACGCCGGCTTCCATCAGCATCCTGGCAGGTGGGTAGGGAGACGAGCCAAGATACAGGACGCTCCCCGGTAATAATGTCGCGATGGTCCCGGCCTTTCGCAAATGGCCGACATCACCCCTCGTCACATGATCCAAATGGTCCACCGAGAGGGCCCCGAGGCCGGCTGCCATTCGGGCGGATCCGGTGTGGGCGAGCTGTTCAGCATGGAGCCTGAGTTTGAGGCCGGCCGTTTTTGCCGCGGTCAGGAGCTGCCTGGCTTCGGACAGGGAAAAGTATCCGCGGTCGCAGAAGGCATCACAGAACTCGGCGAGCCCTTCCCGGGCCACGAGGGGGATCACCTGCTCGATCATCATGGCCAGAAACGCCGCTCGTTTCTTCCGCCAGCGGCCGGGCACATCGTGAAACAAGAGGGTGGGGACGAGGTCCAAGGTTCCCTGAGCCATCGCTTCCTTGATCACACGGAGCATTTTCAACTCCTGGTCGGCCTCGAGCCCATACCCGCTCTTGACCTCCACGGTGGTGGTGCCAAATTCCAAAAATCGGGCGCTCACCCGGCGAAGATGGTCTAGGAGAACCGCCTCCTTGGCTCCCCGCATACGTCGTGCGCTCGCCTGTATCCCGCCGCCGGATTTGGCCAAGCGCGCGTAGGTCGCCCCGCGAATCCTGGCTTCATACTCGTCCACCCGGGATCCGGCAAAGAGCGCATGGGTATGGGAATCCACAAACCCAGGCATGACCACCCGTCCTCCGGCATCAATTCGGTCCGCTCCTTGAGCCTCTGGGAGGCCGGTGATCTGCGATTGGGGACCCACGCAGGTGATGTGTCCTGCCTGGACCAGCAGGGCGGCGTTCCGAAGGAGCCCCAGTTGGCCCATTTCCTCGCCCACCCGAGGACGTCGGGGCCCCCGGAGGGTCAGAAGTTGACCGCAGTGGTCCACCAACAAAGCACGGCCGGTCGTCATGCCATCTCCCAGGAAGAAGACACGACCATCCATTCGGGATCTCCGAACGGTGGTCGCTGGATCTGGTGGCTGAGGGTTGGAAAACGGTACGCTATCGGCACCGTCCTACGAAGTCAAG
>JBFFYZ010000283.1:0-3581 GCA_041568895.1 Nitrospiraceae bacterium | reverse complement strand
GACGTGCCGAGAGAAAACACGAACGACGAGAACGACACCGGAGGAGTGGCGTCGTGGCTGTGCTCGGGGGCTGCGCTCGGGCCTCCCCCGGCAGGGGAAGCCGTTCGAGCAGGCCCGCCTGCCGGCGCCTCAGTCCGGGAGGATGCTGGCGTGGGGGAGGCCTTTGGCTCCGAAGATGGCTGATCTCCCTCCACGCGCGAGCGCCGGTCCCGGATGACGAATCCCCGTTCCTCTTCTCCGCCCATAGTACGGCCTCGCGATGATGTATCGCCGCGTAACCTATCACATTTTCTTGTGGTGTTGCAAGGATGAGACGGATTGAAGCGGCGCGTAAAACGGGTATAATGACCGGCGCGAGAGGCCCGGCGGCCAGTGGCCTCACGTGCTCGCGCACCGCGCACAAAAGATCTATCTGTCCGGGCCGGGTGGATGGTGTGCTCGGTGGACGCGCGCAGTCTGAGGCCGCCTGGCCGCCCGCTTTAGAGTGAGGTAGAGGGTTAGGAGGATTCAGCGAGACTAATCATGTCCGAGCGGTTCGATGAACTGGTGAAGCTGATGGCCCGGCTCAGGGCCCCTGACGGATGTCCCTGGGATCGGAAGCAAACTCACGATTCGTTGAAGCCCTACCTCCTGGAGGAAGCCTACGAGGTGCTGGAAACCATCGATCGCGGGGAAACCACACTCCTACAGGAAGAACTGGGCGACTTGCTCCTGCAGGTCCTCTTTCACGCACAAATCGCCGCCGAATCCCAACGCTTCTCGATGAACGAAGTCATGGAACAGCTGGCCGACAAGTTGGTGCGCCGTCATCCACACGTGTTCGGGGGGCCGGACCAGAAGCAGACCGCCAGCAATGCCGATCAGGTCCTGAGCCGCTGGGAAGAGATCAAGCGGTCTGAGCGAGAGCAGCAGGGGGATGCCGGCTCGGCGCTTGACGGTGTGCCCAAGACGCTCCCGGCGCTCTTACGGGCCTACCAGATCCAAGCCCGGGCCTCTCGGGTCGGGTTCGACTGGCCGGAAGCCGGACCCGTGCTGGAAAAGTTGGAGGAAGAAATCGCCGAACTACGGGAAGCCGTCGCCTCCGCGGCCCAGGCACCCGGCCCGGCGGCGGACTCGTCCGGCAGTTCCGGACAAGAATCCGAGGGTCAGGCCCGGAGGGCGCAGGTGGAGGCCGAGTTCGGCGATGTCCTCTTTTCCATGGTGAACCTGGCCCGGTTCCTCAAAGTCAACCCGGAGGATGCGCTTCGGACCGCCACCAATCGGTTCATGGAGCGGTTTCACTACGTGGAAACGCAAGCCAAGAAGACGGGCCGCACTCTCTCCGCCATGACCCTCGCGGAAATGGATGCCTTGTGGGACGAGGCCAAGCAGCGGACGGCCGCCACCGGCCCGAAACCCGATCATGCTCCCAAGCGATCATAGCCCTGGAGGAGTTCCGCATGGACGGTGAACAGAGCGAACCGGTACAACCGAGCGAGCCGCAGGAAGGCAAGCGGGCGGGCGCCCATCCGGTGGTGGTGATCCTCGTGGTCATCGTGGGCCTCTGGGCGGCGATGTGGTTGTTCATTCCCAACCCGAAACATAAACAAGGGGTGGTCCCCGAGAGAATTCCGGACGTCGCGATCGAGGAGACCGACGAGGCCCCGGTCATCTTTCAGGTGAACGGGACCGTCCCGGAGCTGAACATCATCAGCATCAAGGTGCCCCCGCAAGCCACGGAGAGCCAGATTGCCGCTCTGCTGAAACGGTTTCGGAAGGCCCGGTTGGACAATGAATTGTCCACCATGCTGCCGCCCACGACGCCGGGGCATCAGTTAGGGGACCATGCGATCGCGGACATCTATATTTTTTCCAACGATCAGTACCCCGCCCTGCAGGCGGTCCGCGTGCTGGCCCGCGGCGCGCACGCGCCGGGGGAGCTGTATCCGCAGGCCATTCCCTTTGAGGTGGCTATGGAGCAGGTGCGCGGGCATTACCGGATCGACATCAACGAGACGGGCCACCCGGACCGGGCGTCGCTGGGGTTCGCGGACGAGTCGGGGGTGCATTCCAAAAACTTCAGAAAGGTGTTTTGAGTGGCTCTACCTACTGGGTCTCCCTAGGCCTCCAAGCGAGTTTGTCCCGCTTTTTGTGCACAGCCTATACCCAGCCCCCCCTAGGGGTTTCCCCCTTTCAGAGCCCCATTGACCCCTCTCTACTCTATATAGGGAACCGTGGCCGCCGGGCCACAATGACTAAAACAGAGGCAGGATGCTGAACAAGGCCGCAGGGTGCGCGCCTGATGGCCTTTCGTCTCGGTTATGCACACCCTTGTCCACAGAACCTGTGGACCTTACACCCCCACTTTTTCCTTGATCTCGGTCCGCAGCGAGTCCTTGACCTGGTTCATCCAGGTCTCTAACGCCGGGAACAAATGACTCATAGGTCCCTCGAAGGGCTCGATCTTCACGTCGCGCCGTTCCGAGAACAGGCCTTCGTCGTTCCCAATCTCCAGTTTTCGATCGGCGATGTGCCGGGAGAGAATCTGGTTCACGTGGAGCTGCTGTCCCGGGCTGCCGCCGGTCAGGCCCAGCACCTTGGTTTTGAGGTGGTCCAATTCCAGCGGTATCGAGATCTGCATCCGAACCGCATGGGGGGTGGGCCAGTTCGGACGGACAATGGAATAGTCATAGGAAAGCATGGGCGCGCGCGGCTCCCGGTACGGCCC
The DNA here is from genome assembly GCA_041568895.1 of Nitrospiraceae bacterium. Classification (GTDB taxonomy): domain Bacteria; phylum Nitrospirota; class Nitrospiria; order Nitrospirales; family Nitrospiraceae; genus JBFFYZ01. Next base: position 874 of record JBFFYZ010000283.1, on the reverse strand, counting down.
CAGGACGTTGAGAATGGTGAAGGGTTGTCCCATAACCGGTTGGCGTCAGACCGCCTGCCCCCCGCGCGATTGAATCTTGATCAAGCTCAGCTCGCCTTCGCCTTCCGTAGGGCCCTGCCACCCCCGGAGTCCGTCCCGAACATGGTACAGGTTGGTGTAGCCGCGCTGCCCGAGAAAATCGCAGGCAAACCGACTCCGTTCCCCGCTCAGGCAGTACACGAAGATTTTATCCGCGGTCTCCGGGACCTCCACCTTGTATCGAGCTTCGAGCTCTTCAAAGGGGACCAATTTGGCACCAGGCACCCGCCGCGCGGCGTATTCCTTGGGAGTCCGGACATCCACAAACAGGATTTCCTTGGCGTTGGTTCCGCTCCGCTGCTCGAATACCTGCCGGGCCTCCTCGGGAGACACTTCCTGGTAGAGCCGGCCTTGGAGAATTATCTCGGCGGGAACCCTTGCCCCCGAAGCCACCCTGGCCAGGTGGACCCGCAACGGTTGTACGGCGTCGCGGATCTCCTCCGGGACCCGCTTTACCCGGCTGTCCGTGTAGTAGTGATCCCGTTTGAGTTGGTTCACTCGCTTCGTGAGGATCATCAGCTGCCAAAAAGCCAGAATGCCGATGATGAGGCCAAGAAAGGCCACCGTCCAGAGCACTCCCTCCACAAAGACCTCCTCTCCCTACCCCGCACAGGACCGGTCACGCCATTCAGGGGCATGAGCACGGGAGCCGGAGGCTCCCTCGTGCCCCCTACTATATAAGTTTTGCCGCCGCCGTTTGGCAAGTCCCGGTTTACTCTTTCTTGCCGACGGATGCGGACACCGAGGAGGGCGCGGCCAACTCCCGAACGACGGCCTGACCCGTTTGCGAGCCGTC
>JBFFYZ010000282.1:0-3591 GCA_041568895.1 Nitrospiraceae bacterium | reverse complement strand
GCAACCTCCGCTACGGTTTCCAAGAGGCGATCCAGAGCGAGACTGACCTGGATCAGTTTGGGTCCGGCGTTATCCGCGGCGTGCAGCTCGGCCTGGGTCCGGAGGGTTGCGGCCTGTTCGGGGGAAGGGGCTTCCCACAATTGGGAGAGCATGTTGATCGTCCGGCTGGCCGCCGAAAAATACGCATCGAGGCTTTTTCGGACCGCCTCCAGGTCCTGGGGTTCGCTCCGCCCGCTCCGGGAGACCCGGAGACTCGCGGCGGCGTAGCGATCCACGGCATGTTGGATGCGCGAGCGCAATTCCGGGAGGGATTGCGTAATGTCCTCGAATTCCTGCTTGGACCCAGCCTCCAAGGCTCGAATGATGGTGGTTCGGTAGCGCAGCACGTCGGCGGAAATGTGCTCCAGGTCGGAGGCCGCCAACGTGTACTCGGTGTACATGATCCGGAGATCCTGGTCCACCTCACTCAGGGCCTCGGCTCCCATCACGCCGAGTCCCACGATCAGGAGACTGATTAACAGTTGGGAAAAGGACGGGCGGGTCAGCTTGAGGCGATATCGGTTGAGCAAGGGGGTTCCTTCAAACGGTCATGTCTCCGCGCGGTCCGCCCTCACCCCGAGCCACGAGGAGGCGATGGTCGCGTACGCGGACCGAGGCTGGAAATCAATCCAACACGATCCGGCGATCCACGTGGGCGACCAGCAGGGGGTCATTGGATACGAAGATCACGGACCAGGGTTCTTCCTTGGAACACAGTCTCCGCAGAATGGTTTCGCGGGTTGTCGGATGCATGCTGTGGAGAGTCCCGTCCAGGATCAGGAGTTGCGGATGAGTGACGATGGCCCGGGCCACCAGTATCCTCATGATTTGACTGGTCGTGAAGGCTTTGCCTCTGGCCCGGACCGGGCTCTTGAGTCCCAGGGAAAGGGCGTCGATCTCTTCCTCCATCTCCACCAAACGCAGGGCCCAGAGGACGTCCGAGTACGGAATGGAGGGCCGGCTGAGCGTAATATTTTCCTCCAGCGTGCCGTCAAACAAGGTCAGCTGGGAATCCAGGACCATGCCCCGGCAGGTATTCAACGAGTCCATGTCCAGATCACGGATATCAACCTCATTGTAACGGACCACTCCGGAGGTTGGCCGGTACAGTCCTCCCAACACCCTGGCCAAGGTCGTTTTGCCCGTGCTGGTCGTGGAGAGGATCGCCACCTTCTCTCCAGGAGCCACTTCAAGGTTGACGTTTTTGAACACCGGGGGAGAATCGGGATAGCTAAACGACACGTCCCTGCAGGTGATCCGGATGCCATGAATGGTAGGATCGGGCAAGCGCTCGGTCCGGCGCGTTGGGGCGGCATCCTTCGGCAGAGAGAAAAGAAAGTCCAATTCGGTCAAGGCCGTAAAGAAATAGAATACGTAACCCATCCGCTTGACCACCGCATCGAAGTTCAGCAGTAGGGTGCCGACGATCACCTCCGAGGCCACGAATTGGCCGAGGGTCAATTGACCGACCGCCATCAACCATCCGGCGGTTCCAATCAGTCCCGCGTGGCCAAGCGCCTGCCATCCCACCGAGCCCAGGTACTGCCGGATCAGAACATTGAAGCGCGTCCGCCTGGCTTTCAGATAGTCTTCCACCAAGGCGTCGGTTTTCACCATTAACAGAGGCGCGCTCACGGTCGCTTTGAAATGCAGCAGATTATCGGCGACTTCCTGGATCCAGTTCACGGTTTCGTATTTCGCGTGGGACATGTCCAGGGTCGCTTTCAAGGCTCCGTGACTCATCACAAAGACCACAAAGCCGAATCCGGCCAGGAGCGCGGCATTAAACAGGAGGAAGTATGGGTGGTAAAACACCAATATGGTCATCCCGACCATGCCCCCGACGACGACGTTGATCGTGTCCACCAGGACAACGGAGAGGGCACGTTGCATCAAGACGGTTTCGAAGAACTGGTTGGCGTATTTAGGCAAAAAGGCTTGATCCTGGAAATGGGGGAGCTGTTTGGTCAGGCCCAAGGCCACCCGGGTAAAGATCCGGCGCTCAACCATCTCCATGGCATACAATTGCAGCGCCCGAAAAGCCCCGACGAACAGCAATGTCAGGAGCAGGATCCCCGCCAGGGTGACGATCATGATGGGTTGGATCGCGAACGCAAAGGTGTTGACCAGTTCCTGAACGGTCAACGGGATGATGAGGGAGAACAGCCCGATCACGAGGGCGTAGGAGACGATGAGAGCAAACAGGCGCTGCTCAAGCTGGAACAGCAGGCGGAGTCGGGCCAGCATGTCTTGGAACAATCCGGCCCAGGTGGAACGGTTTGGAGGAACAGCGGAGGTCATGCCGATGCTCCCTAGCGAGTCAGCCTGTCAGGCCTCTACCCCATGCCTGAGGTCCTCATTCCCATGGTCTCCCCAGTCTAAAGGCCCTCAAGCATCTTCTTAAGTATGCTAGCCTATCAAAGGACCAGGGAAAATGCTACCGGGATTGAGCCTTCATTGCCCAGGGCGATAGCGCACCGGGATGGCCGATGCGGGACTTTTGGCCCAGGCGCCGATGGACCACCGATACAGCGCCAGCGACTTCTGATAATCCGCCCTGGCTCGGATCCACTGGTTCTCGGCGTCCACGGCATTCCGCTCGCGGAGATTGACAAACAGCACGCTGGTGGCGCCGACGCTGAACCGGAACCGCTCGCCTTCCTCCAGCGTTTTGGCCATTTGCAGGGCGTTGAGGGATGCAGCGATCCGTTCTTTGGCCCGTTCAATGGCGGACAGCGCATTGTCGATATCGACTATCACCTGTTGCTCTCGGAATTTTCTCACCAGCCAGAACCGGTCGGCCTTTCCCTGGGCTTCCAGCACCTCTCCGCGTGCCCGGCGCTGGAGGAACGGCATCCGCATCTCCACGCCGAACCGATAGCCTAAACCGAGGACGAACTCCCCCGGTTTACGTGAAGGCTCGGCTTCGGCGTTCAGGCTCGGCAGGAGGTTGTTCTTGGCCAGCTCCAGGTCGATGTTGTTCAACTTTGCCTCCAGGATCACTTCGCGGACTTCCGGACGGGTGGCCCGGGCCCTCACCTTGTCCTCCTGTACGATTTTCTCTCCGGGCAGGGTGGATTCGTCGGGAAAGTGGGGAACCCGATCTGATGCCGGGGTGATGGTGGTGTCGTTCTCCCACAAAAACATCGACAATTTGAATTGTTCCCGTTCGAATTCCCGTTGGGCCGCGATGGCGATTTCCTTCCGTCGTTGCACTTCCTGGTTGGCTTCCACGACGTCGAGCGGAGCCACCGCGCCGGCCTTGGCGCGTTGCTGGACCTGGGCAAGGCGATCCTCGGCCACCCGAAGAGCCCGCTGCTGGACCTCCGTGAGTTTCCACGCGGCCACCCAATCCCAATATTGGCTGGCGGCGCCAAGAAAAAGGTCTTGGCGGGTTTGGGCGATTTGGATGTCCGCTCTCGGATCCGCCAGCTCCGAACGCTTCAGCTCCGCACTTTGGGGGTTGACCAGGAGATCCCGAAGCAACGGCAAGAAAAGTCCGATGATAGGTTGATTGGTTTTGCCCACGGCCAAGTCGGCAATTTCAATGTC
>JBFFYZ010000281.1:0-3600 GCA_041568895.1 Nitrospiraceae bacterium | reverse complement strand
GCAAACGGACGGGCACGGGCCTGGGTTTGGCCATCGTGCACCGGATCGTCACCGACCATGATGGCCAGATTTGGGCCGGGAACAACCAACCCAAGGGGGCGGTGTTCACGTTGGAGTTGCCGGTCTAGGCTTCGTGCGGGCCGAAACGTCCCAAGCCAGGCGTCCTGCCAACCGCAGCCGACTGTGCCGTGTGTCCATAAAAGAGGTATGAATGTCTGAGTCGGTTCTGATCGTGGATGACGAGCCGGGAATTCTAAATTCCCTGGGCAAAATTCTTGAGGATGAGTCTTATCAGGTCTCCGTCGCCAAGAGCGGGGCGGAGGCCTTAAAGCTCATCGCCGCCGATCCGCCCGACGTGGTCCTGCTCGATATCTGGATGCCGGAGATGGATGGGCTGGAGACGCTAAAGCGCGCAAAAGAACAGCTTCCCAAGTTGCTCGTGGTCATGATGTCGGGGCACGGGTCCATCGAAACCGCGGTCAAGGCTATCAAGCTGGGAGCCTACGACTATATCGAGAAACCGCTCTCCTTGGAGAACGTCACCCTCCGGGTCCGGCATGCGCTGGACCAGCGCCGTCTGGAGGAGGAGAACCTCAACCTTCGTAATAAAGTCGAGCGGCGACTCGAGCTGGTGGGGACCTCCCCGGCCATGCAACGGCTGCGGAAACTCATCGCAACGACTGGACCGACCAGCGGCCGGGTGCTGATCTCCGGCGAGAACGGAACCGGGAAGGAGCTGGTGGCCCGAGACATCCACCAGCAGAGCCCCCGGCGGGACCGGCCCTTTATCGCGGTCAATTGCGCGGCCATTCCCGAAACCTTGATCGAAAGCGAGTTGTTCGGCCATGAGCGCGGCGCGTTCAGCGGGGCCATGGCGATGAAGCGCGGGCAGTTCGAGCTCGCGGACGGCGGCACGTTGTTTCTGGATGAGATCGGGGACATGAGTCTGAGCACCCAGGCGAAGGTGCTGCGGGCCCTCCAGGAGCAGCAGTTCCATCGGGTGGGCGGCAATCGCGTGATCAAGGTGGACGTGCGGGTCATCGCGGCGTCCAACAAAAACCTGGCCAAAGAAATCGAATCGGGAACCTTCCGGGACGACCTGTTCTATCGTCTGAATGTGCTCCCCATCGAGGTGCCGCCACTCCGGGCGAGGCAGGCAGACATTCCGGAGCTGGTGAGCCACTTCATCCGACTGCACGTCGAGGATCAAGGCCTGAAGCCGAAAGAGTTCTCGCTGGACGGAATGGATGCCCTGCAACAGTACGATTGGCCGGGCAATATCCGTGAGCTGCGGAACCTGATCGAGCGGTTGATGATCATGGTACCCGGCCAAGTGGTGTCCGCCTCCCACGTGGCGACGTTTCTCCAATCCAAGTTCCCGTTGTCCGGCGGGGTGCCGGCGGCGTCAGGGATTTTCAAGCAGTACGATTCCCTCCGGGACGCGCGCAACGCCTTCGAGAAGGATTACATCACGCAGAAGTTGCGGGAAAACAACGGCAACGTCTCCCGCACCGCCGACGACCTCAAGATCGAGCGCAGCCACCTGCACCGGAAGATCAAGCTGCTGGGGATTGAGCTGCGGACCGAAGGGTAGGGGAGGAGGCCTCGGCTGACGAAGGGCGGACGACACCGGTTTCGCCATAATGCGTTGGGGCCGCACCGCTTTTTGAGGCCGTACTTTTGGGCGTGGGCTCCTCTGAAGCGTCGACCCCGGGTCGACATGCCGTCGCCCCCGCCAGCCAGTGAGTTCCTAATCGCCTAGCCCCCGCTATGGCGAAAACCTCTGCGCCCATTCCTTCCAGCCGAGGCACTTAGGATTGAATTAATGAGAGGGAGACGGGCGCGTCGGCTCGGCAACGGCTGAGCACAACTCGGCCCTGATGCTCGCTCCAGCAGCCTCGCTAACCTGATAGAGAAGGAATAATCGTGTAAGGCGAAAATTTCCGTGTCCATCCCTTCCAGCCGAGGTGGATGAGTGGTAGGAAAAAATTACGAGGCCCCGCCGCGCGGGCGGACGTTCGCGTCAGGCCGCACGCCTCCTCTGATTGGCGAGAACAAAGGAACCGGTATCCCCAGTATGGCGAAAACCTCCGCGCCCATCACTTCCAGCGGAGGCGCAAAATGAGCGATCCGACCAAAACCACCAGAAGCGAAAACTAAAGGCTAAGAAGAAGCATGGCTGCCGAAGCACTGACCGTCACGATTGAGAAGCTGGTGCAGGGGGGGCGGGGACTGGCGCACTCCGATGGCCAGGTCCTGTTCGTACCGGGGGTGATTCCTGGCGAAACCGTTGCCGTCGAGATGGGGGCGCGCCACCATGGGGCACAGGAAGCGACGGTACGGGAGGTCCTCAAGCCAGCCCCGGAACGCGTGCCCGCACCGTGTCCGGTGTACTCGGAGTGCGGCGGATGTCAGTTCCAACACATCCGGTATGAAGACCAACTCCTCCATAAGGTGGCCATTTTGAAGGAAACCTTGGCGCGGGTGGGAAAGCTGACCGTTGAGGCCATCCCTCCGGTTATTCCGTCGCCACATCCCTTTGGGTATCGAAGTACGATTCGGTTCACGGTGTTCCGTGATAGGAACGGCTTCACCCTGGGATTTCACCGGCAAGGGACAGACCAACCCGTGGCGGCTGCCTGCTGCCTTTTGGTCCCGGAGGATCTTCGTCCCCTCGTCGCGGAGTTCCATCAACGTCTGGGTGCGCTGACCCAACTACCCCTTCGGTTGGAATCGGTGGAGATCCGGCGGTCCCTGGCGCAGAGGGCCACCCTGCTGGTGTATCGGGTGAGTCATGCCAACCGGGAGCGTGCGGAGAAACTGTTTGCCCTGTTTCAGAATTTGCCCGAGGTCGTCGGGCAGGTGGCGACCACGGAGAAGGAAGGGCGGTGGGTTCAAGGCCAGGACTGGATTGCCGACCGGCTGGATGGGCTCACCTTTCGTCTGAGTGACCGGTCCTTCCTCCAGGCGCATTGGTCTCTCAACGAGAGCCTCTCCCGTCTGGTGCGGGAATGGGTGGGGCCGTCTCCCAAGACCAACGGCCAGGCGACGAGAGTCCTGGAACTGTACTGCGGCATCGGGACCCTGGGCCTTCCCCTGGCCCGCCATGGGGCCCTGGTCACGGAAGTAGAAGCGAATCCTTACGCCTTGGCCGATGCGCGGCACGCCGCCAAGGTCAACCATATCGGGCGCTGCCGGTTTCGGCCGATCAAGGCCGAGGCCATGCTACAGAACGTGAACCCAGGCGACTACGATGTGGTCCTGGTTGATCCTCCCCGCATGGGATTGAGCCGGGAATGTTTGCAGGGTCTGCTGTCGCTCAAGGTCGAGCGGATCCTCTATCTATCCTGTGACCCGGCCACCTTGGCGCGGGATCTCGGGCGGTTGGCCGGCGGCGGCTACCGGATCGCGCGGCTCCAGCCCATCGATATGTTTCCGCAGACGGCGCATCTGGAGACGTTGGTCGAATTGGTGCGTTGACGTGGCAGGATGCTGAAAAAGGTCCCCAACTTTGTTCTCGGTCAATCGACCCCCTCAACGTACATGAAAAAGTACGCCTCGGGGCTCTCATTCCCTGCGGCCTTGTTGGTTGACCTTTTT
>JBFFYZ010000280.1:0-3607 GCA_041568895.1 Nitrospiraceae bacterium | reverse complement strand
CCGGGCTGAAAGTAACTCCGGGTCATCTGGCTGCCCATGCTGAACGGAACGTTCAGGAGCTGCTTGCCCATCTCGGCCACCAGCCGAACGGCGAGGCGCAGGGTCTCGAAGATCCAGCCGACCAGCACCACCACGAACTTGGCCAGGCCCACCCAGAACATCCACACCGCCAACAGGCCGTCCCACCAGGCCATGAGCAACATCCGGATGAAATCCACCCGTCCCGAGCGGAAGGGCAGGGTATAGATCGAGAGAAACGTGCACCAGGTGCCGGTCAGCCACAGGAGGACGGGGAAGAGCAGCAGGACGTAGTAGGTGCCCGCCACCCAGCCTGTCCCGGAGGTCAGGACGAAGGTCAACAGCAGCTTTTGCACTCCCGGGATCCAGGACAACGGGCCCGCGAGGAACTGCAAGAAGTGCTGCCACTGCTCGGGGATCATGGTCGTCATGGCTTCCGGCATTGCGTCACCTTTGTGTCAGGGGTGTCAGGGTCAGGCTGGCGGGGCCCTGCCGGCCCGTGCGCCGAATTCGTCAGCAGGTTCGTGAAATAGTATAGCAGGCGGGTCTCGATCACCCCGGCGGGGGGAATTTCAATCAGTTAGCAGGAGACGAAAATCGCGCCATTGTAAAAAAAATATAAAGACCGGCAGGAAGAAGCAAGGAAGGGTTCGGATTCTGGTGGAAGGAGACTTCGTCGGCGACCGGTCTATACCGGCGGACGGCGGGTCAGGAGGAGGCCGGCCTTGACGGCAAAGGTCAGGAGGCCGGCCAGGAGCAAGCCGGCGGCCAGCCAGGCGGCGATCTGGACGGGCAGCGACCCGAGCGCGTGATCCCAGACGAGGGCGGCCACCAGGCCGAGGGCGATCGTGCCCAGGCTCAGGGCCCCGACCTGCACGAACGGCCACCGCTCGGCCAGGTCGTTCAACTCGGCCAGGTAGGGGCCGCGCTTTTTGTTGCTCGTGACCCGCTCGACCGCGAGGATGACGGGGAGCAGGTGGGAGAGCGCGCCGATGATGGTCTGCAGGATGAACCCGACCAGCGCCAGGTGGGTATAGGCCATGAGGTGCAGGGTGCCGAAGGGCATCGTGGGAGGATCCTCGAGCGCGTTGACGGCGACCAGGACCCCGGCGATGACGGCCAACTGGAGAAACACCGTCGCCATGATGAAGTGGTTCGACACGATGGTGGTGGGGTGGCCCGCATCCATCCACGTGCGGATCATGTTGTAGCCGTACAACAGAGTGCCGACCAGGAGCAGCCCGCCCGCTCCGATCTGAACCGGGACCCGGCCCATGAGGAATCCGCCGACCAGCCCCAGCACCCCCGCCGGGATCAGGACAAAGGTCGCCTGGGCCAGGCGGAAACTGTGCAAGCGGGTGTTAAGTATCGTCGGAAACAGGTTGTGCATCGTCCCGATGATGGTCAGGGTGACGAACCCGATGAGGTTCAGGTGGATATGCGCCAGGCGGGCCCGCGGGATCTGGGGTCCCGGGATGAGTTGCATGGCGACGGCCACGCCGAGGCCGAGACCGGCCAACAGAAGCACCACCGCGACCCCGTAGAACCAGAGATTGAGCGGAGGGGAGCTCAGGCTGTCCTTGGCCTGGCGCAGGCCCTCGCCCAGGAGGGAGGCGAACGCCAGGACTACGATCAGACCGGCCGCGGCGATCACCACCCACAACTTCAGCCAGAAGCCGACCAGGATGACGACCGCGCCGGCGTTGATGGCCGTAAACAGCACCGGATGGGATGTCGGGCGGTCCCGCCCGGTCATCAGGAGGGCCGGGATGAACGCCAACAACGCGCCCATGATGATCTGGGCCACTCCGCCGATGAGGGCGCTGTGTGCGTGCAACACCCGCCACGCGGGCGAGAGAGGCATGCCCAGGATCATGCCCAGAAACAGGGCCAGGCCCAGGAGAGAGGACAGGACGAGCCAGCCCAGGGCGGTCAGCATGAAAAGCGGCGGCCGGAACTCCAATTTCATCGCGGTCTGCTCCTACGACGACAGAAAATAAAAATGGTTGGTAGGGCCTTTCCCGTGGCCGATGGCCAGGCCGTGCCGGATGGCGTCGGTCGTATAGGCCTTGGCGGTCTGGACGGCGTCGGGGAGGGCCTTGCCCTTCGCGAGTTGTGCGGCAATGGCGGAGGCATAGGTGCAGCCCGTGCCGTGGGTGTGGGGGGTGTCGATGAACTCGCCCTTGAACACGTTGAAGAACCGTCCGTCGTAGAGCAGGTCGGTGCCTCGTTCCGCCAACAGGTGTCCGCCTTTGATCAGGACGTGCTTGCAGCCGAGCTTGTGGAGGGCCTTGGCCGCCTGCCGGGCGTCGGCCAGCGTCTGGATCTTGAGGCCGGAGAGTTCCTGGGCTTCGTGAATGTTGGGCGTGACCAGGAGCGCCAGCGGAATCAAGTCCCGTTTCAGGGCCTCGACGGCATTTGGCTTCAAGAGGGCGTGGCCGCTTTTCGAGATCATGACCGGATCCACCACCAGATTCGTGACGTGCTGCGGCTTCAGCATCTTGGCCACCACGGAAACGATCTCCGCGGAGGACAGCATCCCGGTCTTGACCGCCGAAACCTCGAAATCATCGAACACCGCGTCGAGCTGGGCCGCGATGATGGAGACGGGAAGCTCGAAGACCTCGGTGACTTCCTCGGTGTTCTGGGCCGTGATGGCCGTGATGACCGACATGGCGTACACGCCGTTGGCCGACATCGCCTTGATGTCCGCCTGGATCCCGGCGCCGCCCCCGGAATCCGATCCCGCGATGGTCAACACCTGCTTCAGTGACGTCGTCATCCATACTCCCTTGACGGGCGGCTTACTGGGCGGTCCCGCGGGCCTTCTTCAGCCCTTCCGAGAAAAGGATCTCCATGAGGTAGTAGGCCGGCACCACCCCGGAAATGCCCAGGTTCTGCATCGAGAACGGAATCCGCATCTCCAGGCCCAACCCGGTGCGCAGCTCCTTTGCGTTGAAGAAGCTGCCTTTCAGGACCCCGGCCAGCAACAGGTCCGACTCGTGAGAGATAAACACCGGGGAACCGCTGCTGCCGCCGTAGGATTGCATCTCCACAAGCAGGAGATCCACCAACTGTCCGTTCATGGGGACCGGCTCGTCCGTGACCAGCGCCACCCGGCCGAACCGCACGATGGGGTAGTTCCGGTCGGCATTGGCCAGGGGGGTGAACAACCCGGTGAAAAAAATCTCCTGGCCTTCCCTGATCTGGGCCTTGGTGTACCGGTCCCGCGTGGCAATGAGGTTTGCCGCCAGCACCTTGACGGCGTACAGGTCGTGTTTGGGCATCAGGGGCAGGACCGCCAGGTCCACCGTGTCGTCCTGGTGGGTGTAGATGGGGAGGGCGTCCTTGCCGGACAGGGGCAGCCGGATCTCCTGGGAGCCACCCTCCTTCTTGTTCAGCCGAACGAAGACCTCCGGTAAAAATTGTCGGTCGGCGTTCATCAACACGTGCTTGGCGGTGACCAGATACCCGTGCACCCGCTTCGGGTTCTCCGGATTTTGGACTCCGACGAAAAAGCCGGTGCCGTTCGCGACCAGCCCGCCGGAGTCATCCTTGATGAACAGGAAGGTGACGATGTCTTTGGCGT
>JBFFYZ010000279.1:0-3616 GCA_041568895.1 Nitrospiraceae bacterium | reverse complement strand
GCAACATTGTCGAAAGGGGCCGGAGGGATACCAGATCTTTGATCAAATCCTCCGATCTCCCCCCGACTTTGCGATTCTGTTGGGCGACTTCATCTATGCGGACGAGCGGTGTCCGTCGCCTCCGAACCTGCCTGGCAGTGATTTCGTGGCCTCCACTGTGGAAGAGTATCGGGCCAAATATCGATACCAGCGGGCGGATCCCGCGCTGCAGCGGTTCCTGGCCCGAATCCCGGTCTATGTCACATGGGACGACCACGAAGTGCGCAACAATTTTTCCGGCCCCTTTGAACCCCTCATGGCGGCCGGCCGTCAGGCCCTGTTCGAGTACTGGCCGCTGGCCAAGGAGCCTTCCGATCCCACGCGACTCTATCGCAAGATTTCTCGTGGGGCCCAGTTGGATCTGTTCCTCCTGGATACGCGACAGTATCGGAGCCTCAACGCAGACCCGGATGGAGAGGAGAAAACGATGCTGGGGAAGGCCCAGCGGGAGTGGCTCATTCATGGGTTACAGGAGTCCCGCGCCACGTGGAAGGTCGTTGCCACCAGCGTGCCGCTGTCCAACACGAAGGGCGGAACTCAACTGCGTCCGGGCAACGACAGTTGGGCCCGGGGAGCGGAAGGGACTGGATTTCAAACCGAACTGCAGAAGATCGTGAAGGTCATTCTGACCAGAAACGTTCATAATGTGGTGTGGGTGGCGGCGGACGTACATTATGCCCAGGTGAATCGGTACGACCCCGATGGGGACGGGGTACCGGATTTTTATGAGTTCATCGCCGGGCCATTCTCGGCGGGTTTTGGGCGAGGGGTGGCTCCGGATACGCTGCTTCGCCCGACGACCCTCTACAGCGACGGGGGGTTTGCCAATTTCGGCCGAGTGACCATCGGGGAATCCGGGTTGCAGGTGGAAATTGTGGATGACAGGGGGGCAGTCCGATTTGCCACCACCTTCCCCAGCCGGTAGGCTGGCTGGTGGTCACCAGGGCGACCTCCAAGGTTTTCCATAAAGGCCTTGAAATCCGTCACGGGGTCCGAGTAGGGTACATTGCCTTTTGAAGGAGTCGAGGAATCGTGACCGGTCTGCGATCGGGCGGATGGATGATTTGAATAACAAGGAGTGTAAGACATGGCGGGTCTCATGATGGCGGAAGAGGTGTTCGAAAAGGCGCAGGCCGCGGCGGTGGCTTCAACCGGCCCCGACGAGCGGGCCCTTCAAATCGACTACGATCGGTTGAAAAAGCAAATGCGGGCGGCGCTCGGGGATCGCAAGGTCAGCCTGGTCCACATCAATCGGTTCCTGCCCCAGGGCTACGAAGAACAGGGGCACTTCAACCTGCTCGCCTTCACGCAGGGCAAGGTGTTTTTCGACATGGTGATCGGGGACAACTATTTCCGCTACGACATCGTGTCGGCGCAGGATTTCGACAAGGTCCAGGTGATCGACGGGATGTGGGAAAATCGGGAGAAGCGCCAGGAGGAGCCCTTCCTGAGCCTCAGGCTCATGCACGGAGACGAAGCCCATTTGTTGCTGGCGCTCAATGATGAGGAGCGTAAAAGCCTGCAGGTGTTCGCCGATGCGGTGGCGGCGGCCCGGCATCCGGAACGCTAAGCCGGACTAGGGCTGGCGGGTGTAGAAGGGGAGGGCCCGGACGGTGGCGGGCTGGCGCTTGCCGTCGATCTCCACGGTCAGGGAGGTGCCCGGCTTGGCGAAGTCCCGCAGGGGAAATCCGAAGGCAATGCCGGAGTTGAGGAGGGGGGATTGCCCGGAGCTGGTCACCCAGCCGACTTCCCGTTCCCCGCTGAACAACTTCGCCTGCTTAGGTGGGAGCATCGGCTCCTGGAGGACCAGGCCCACCAGGCGTCTGCGCACGCTGCCATACGTGTCCATTCTGGCGACGACTTCCTGCCCGGGATAGCATCCCTTGTTCAGGCTGAAGGCCTTCCCTTCCAGATTCGCTTCAGGCGGCACGATATCTTCGGTTAAATCGATCCCGGCCGCCGGTAATCCGGCTTCCAGACGAAGCATGGTCCGGGCTTCCGTTCCGAAAGGCGTGAGTCCCAGCGGTTCCCCCGCTTTCCAAATCTGAGCCCAGGCTTCGGCCATCCCTTCCGCCGGGAGCAACAGCTCGAGGTCCGTTTCCCCCGTCTCTTCCGTCCGAATCATCAAGGCCTGCTGTCCGGCGATATCATGGGTGAGAAACGACAAGGGTTTCAGTGCACCCACCTCCAACCCGAAGGCGGCGTGGGCGAGGTCCGGAGCCTTAGGGCCGCTCAGGAGGAGGAGCCCCCAGCTTTCCCCGCAGTTCTCCAGTTTGGCCTTGGTTCCGTACAATAAGAATTTTCTGAGGGCTTGGAAGGTGGTATCCCCGATTTCTCCCACGTCCTCCAGCATGACGGCATTGTCCTGGAGGAGGACCCGAAAGTAGGACAGCATTTTTCCCTTGTGATTGAGAAACGCCGAATACAGGCCCTGGCCCGGGGTGAGGGGAAGGATGTCATTGCTGATGATGCTCTGGAGCCACTTGACCCGGTCTTCGCCTGTGACCCGGTTTTTCCCACGGTGGGACAGATCGGCAAGGCCGGCTCCGTTTCGAACCCCGGCATGCTCGGCGAGGGGATCGCCGTAATGGGCCGGCACCTCCCAGCCCGCGGCCTCCTGGAACACCGCCCCCCGCTGTTGGTGTAAGTCACGTAGGCGTAGAGCTTTCATCGGTGCTCCGCTGGACCTCTTCTACCAGTTCCCGAATCCTCGCCGAAAACTCGTTGCGCGATACGATCTTGGCTACTCCCAGATCCTTGGCTCGTTTCCAGGTGTCCACCTCTTCGTGGTTGGCGAAGGCCAGGACCGGAATGGGCTTTAAGCGGGGGTCGGCCTTGAGCTGCTCGAGGGCGGCAAGGCCGTCGAGCGCCGGGTCATTCATGTTGAGAATCACGGCAACCGGATGGAGAGCCGCTGCCTTTTCCGAGACTTCCGGTTGGGTCCTGGTACGCTCCAGGTGGTATCCTTGTGAGAGCAGTACATCCCGAATTTTGACGTAAAAAAAGACATCGTTGACGCCCACGAGGACCGTCTTCTTTTCCGAAGGTTCCATAGTGCTCCACTGCTCCAAGGTTCGGCAGCGTGCTCTGCGTCAATTCAGCATGCCGATGAGGCGGCTGAGGGCACGTTTGGCCAGCGTATAGTTGGGGTTCAGCGCCAGGGCCTTTTTGTAGGATTCAATCGCCATATCCCACTGGGCCTTTCGTTCATAGACCCGACCGAGGTTCAGATGCGGGAACGCCGGGCTTTCATAACGCTTGGCCTTCATAGCCTGCTCAAACCAGGGAATGGCCTCGTCGAATTCGCCTTTTTCGATCAAGTAGGCCCCGATATCGTTATAGGGGTTGCCGAAGTCGGGGTCCACCGCGATCGCCCGGTGGCATTCCTCGATGGCGTCTTCCAGCCTGCCCATGAAACTGTAGGTCCAGCCCAGGAAAGTATAGGCTTCGGCGGTTGGATGGCTCTCGATTGAGCGCTTGTAAAGCCGGGCGGCTTCCTCCAGTTCGCCCTTCATTTGATGCTCATAGGCCTGCTGGAATAAATTCCATGCGCCCTTTTTGTCCTGTTCGCTTCCTT
>JBFFYZ010000278.1:0-3630 GCA_041568895.1 Nitrospiraceae bacterium | reverse complement strand
TCAAAAACGGGAACAGCCCCGAAACGGACTATGTGGCCTTGTATCAGAATCCCTGCCGGTGCTGGTCCTTGGGGCTGTTTTTCCTTCAGTTCCCCGATCGCCAGCAGTACAACTTTATGATCAGTTTGACCGGGCTGGGTGGCACGGAGAGCTTCGGGACCCAGGTGCTTCGGGCCATTTTAGGGCCGCTCTTGCAGGGAGAGCGGGGCCTGCCCTGGTCGAGTAAGCCCACGAGAGCTCTGGATCCCACCGACAATGCCATGGGCACTTCACTGGGGACCTCCGGCCGGTAAACGGCTCAGGGACCCTCTTTCGGCCTGTGTGAAACCGGGAAATCCCTACTTTCATATCGGTGCCAGAACGCCCTTGTGCCGGTCTCTGGGGTCGGGGATAATCTGAGCACGGAGCGCCGCCTTGCCGCGGCGTTCCGTGGTTGAGGATTCAGGGAGGTGGCGCATGATCGTTCAGGGCAAGAGCGTTCAGTGGTGGTATGCCCGTGGAAAAGCCTGGGCCGGCATGGCGGTGGTCTCCCTGTGTCTTCTGAGCTTGCCCGGCTTCACCCAGTTGGGTCAGGCCGAGACAGGGCCAGGAAAGCCCCAACGTCATCTCGAGCGGGCTAAAATCTTCCTGGCGGCGGGCGATTACCGACGGGCGGTGGAGGCCTGCCGACACCATATCGATGAGGATCCCTCGGCGGCCAGCTACCTGTATCTCACCTATGTCTACCACGCCATAGACGGCTATCTCGAACATCTCTCGAGACAGGACCAATGGGTGAAGGTGGGACACCTGTACCTGAACCTGGCCGCCACCGGAACCCTCGATCTGGTCGATCCCCCCGATGTGCTGGCCAGGATCGCCAAGGAAGTCATTCAGGGAAGCGTCCGGCAGCAATCCGACGTGACCGCGGCCATGGCCGCCCGCCTAGACGAGCAGGTCGTGGCCCGGCTGTGGAAACAACAAACGGCCTTGCGCGAGGCTCAACCGGATCGCTGGTGGTCCCTGGTTCCCGAAGGCTGGGGGTGGTGAGCCGGTCGGTGTGCGGCAGGAGTACAAACGTTCTGGTCGATTTCCGAGCCGGGAGGTGAACCATGAGTGGTCGGAGGGATGGGGCCGGAACAATAGGGAGCGTTTTGATGGGCCTTTTGCTCGGAGGAGCGGGCGTCGGTTCGTTGCCAATCTCCGAGGCAGTGAGCCCGGTGCCTGCCTCTCATGTGGATAATGGGCAGCGCATCTTTCAGTTCGGGACGACCGCCGATGGACGGATGGTCCAGAACAGCCACGGGATGCAAGGAGTCGGCTGCGCCATGTGTCATGGCCAGGACGGGCGCGGCGGTATGATGCACGGCATTCCGGTTCCCAACATTACCTTTTCGGTATTGACCGACCCGCGGGGGTATCGCAACCCGGCTGGCCGGACCCGGCCGGCCTACAACCAGGAAACGGTCAAAGCGGCGATCGTGGCCGGGATCGACGCGGGCGGCAACACCCTGCACCCGGAAATGCCACGTTGGACCGGACTCACAGCCCAGGATTTGGACGATGTGATCGGGTATTTGCGCACGCTCGGCCAGGACGAGCGGCGGGCGCCCAGCACATCGGAAGGTCTCTGAGCGACATCGATGCCCGGAACCGGCGGGCCGGGCCGACGTGCGGTTGACAGGTTTGCGAGGCCTGGGCTACGATGACCACGCTTGTGTCTGGAGCACAACCAGGCCCGAGAAAATCTTGGACTAAAGGAGGACATGCCGGTGAC
Organism: Nitrospiraceae bacterium; assembly: GCA_041568895.1. Lineage (GTDB taxonomy): Bacteria > Nitrospirota > Nitrospiria > Nitrospirales > Nitrospiraceae > JBFFYZ01. The sequence continues at coordinate 1,874 of JBFFYZ010000278.1, read as the reverse complement.
TGTACAGGTGATGAAAGTGGATGAAGGGACCTGGGAGGCCCAGGTGGCCAAGGCCCCCGGATTGGTGATGGTGGACTTTTGGGCCGTTTGGTGCGGCCCATGCCAAATGGTGGCGCCAATCGTGGAAGACCTGGCCAAGGAATATTCGGGAAAGTTGCGGGTTTTGAAGCTCAATACCGACGAAAACCCAGAAATAGCCGGCCGTTTCCAGATCATGAGCATTCCAACCATCCTGTTTTTCAAAGACGGAAAGCCCGTCGAAAAGCTGGTGGGCGCCAGGCCCAAACAGCAGTTCAAGCAAATCATCGACACCCTGCTCGCGCAGCATTCCCCGACAGCATAGTGTTGATTGATGAATGATGAACGATGAATGATGAACTGAAGAGGATTGTCCACGGTTCTCTTCCAGTTCATCGTTCAACATTCAGCATTCTGCGCAGTTGTCCAGTGTGACCGGTGGGTATGCTCACCGCACTGCGGATTTCCAACTTCGCCCTGATTGATGAGCTGAGCCTTGAATTGTCTCAAGGCTTTCACGTGCTCACCGGCGAAACCGGCGCCGGCAAATCCATCATCGTGGACGCCATTGCCTTGTTGATGGGCGGCCGCGCCTCCACGGAACACATTCGGGCCGAGGCGGACGAGGCGGTGCTGGAAGCGGCCTTGACCCTCCCAGCCTCCGGGCCGATCATCGACCGTCTGCGTGCCAACGACGTGGTCGGACCCCATGACACCGAAATCATCGTGCGGCGGGTCCTCTCCCGGTCGGGTCGGAACCGGATTTACCTGAACGGGAACCTGGCTCCGCTGCACCTTCTTCAAAGCCTGGCCGGAACCCTTATTGACATCCATGGACAGCACGAGCAGCAATCCCTGCTGGCCCCCCAGGCGCAACTGGACGTCCTCGATGCGTTTGGCCATCTCAAGGGCCTGCGCGCGGAATACGGGTCCCTGTACGAGGTCTGGAAAGGGTGCCAGCGCGATCTCGAGGAGGCCACCAGAGCGGCCGACAGCCGCAGTGAGCGGGAAGACCTGCTGCGGTTCCAGAGTCGGGAATTGGAGGAGGCGGATTTCCAGCCTGGCGAGGAAGAAACACTAACCATCGAGCGCGGCCGTCTCAGTCACAGCCGGCGGCTGGCTGAACTGGCCGAGATGGCCTATGCCGTCCTCTACGAGGGAGACTCGACGGTGCTGGGAGGCCTCGGGTCGGTCGGCCAGCACCTCCGGGAACTCCGCCAGATCGATCCCCGCATGAAAGAGCTGGGGGACCTGTCAGACACGGCCATGGTGCAATTGCGGGAGGTCGCTGCCCGGCTTCGGGACTACCGCCAAGAATTGCAGGAAGATCCCGAACGGCTGGGGCGAGTGGAGGACCGGCTGGCATTGATTCAGCGACTCAAGAAAAAGTACGGCGGGTCCATGGACGCGCTGCTGGCTCGGGCCCAGGAACTCAAGCAGGAAATCGAGGCCCTCACTAATGCCGATACCCATCTGGCCGAGCTGAAGAATCGGGTCTCACGGGAAGGGGGCCGCGTCCAGGAGCTGGCGCAACGCCTTTCCGAGGGACGAAAAGGGGCGGCGGCCAAGCTCGATCACCGGGTCAAACAGGAATTGGGGGCGCTACGCATGGACCGGACCCGTTTTCAGACTGAGCTTGCCAGTGACCGGGACATGACCGCCCTCGGCCCGGTCGGTTGGGACCGGGTGGAATTCCTCTTTTCCGCTAATCAGGGGGAGCCCCTGTTACCCCTCGCGCGAGTCGCGTCCGGCGGGGAGCTGTCCCGGATGATGCTGGCGATGAAGACGGTGCTGGCCGAGACCGATCACGTCCCGGTGTTGATCTTCGACGAAGTGGACGCGGGGGTCGGTGGGGC
>JBFFYZ010000277.1:0-3633 GCA_041568895.1 Nitrospiraceae bacterium | reverse complement strand
TCCGGAAATGTTGACGGGTATGGCCGGAGCGGGTTTCCACCGGAGACCGTTGTGGCCCTCGGCGGCCGGAGGATCGGCATCCGCCACATTCTCTATGAAGGCGGACGTCTGACGCGGGAAGGCCGGGCGTTCCTGGACCGCGAACGTCCGGACATCTCGGTGTTCGGCCACACCCACCAACCCAAAACGGAGTGGTACGGACCGACCCTGTTGTTCAACCCCGGTTCGGCCGGCCCGAAGCGCTTCAAGCTTCCCCGAGCGATCGGGCTCCTCACGATCACCCACGAAGGCATCACCCCCATCCCCATTCTGCTGGCCGACCGATCTGAATAACGATGTCGGGGGTCGCAGAGGGCCGGGCCGCCGTTTTTCCTTCCGTTCAAATTCCGTTTCTTTTTGGTGCCCCCACTGCCTAATGCTATACTGTGATCCTCGCGAAATGCCGTTCAGGATACGCGGGAAGTCCGTCATCAACCACAATCGGTTCGTACCTTTAAGCGAAGGAGGGCACAGTATGGGAAAGAAGCTCATTATCCTGCAGATCGCGATCGTCTTTGTCCTGGTCCAGGCTGGATTGGGTATGGCCGCCAATCCGGACACCGGTCCGGGCTGCGGGTTGGGCAAGCTCGCCTGGGCGGAGTACAAGAATCAGAAGAACATCGCCCCCCAGGTTCTGATGGCCACCACGAACGGGACCTTTGGGAGCCAGACCTTTGGAATCAGCACTGGCACCTCAGGCTGCACGAACGACGGCACGATCATGGCGGAACACAAAACCACCATGTTCGCCAGCATCAATTTTGAAAACCTCTCCCAGGAAATGGCGCAGGGCCAGGGTGAGCATCTCGCGTCTCTCGCGACCCTGTTGGGGATCCCGGCTGAGCAGCACCCCGAGTTTTTTGCCCTGACCCAGGAAAAGTACAACAACCTGGTGAAGTCCGGCGAAACCACACCGGCAGCGTTGCTGACGGCGCTGCATAACGCCATCGCCACCCATCCGGTGCTTGCGAAAGTCTCGACGAACCGCTAAACTCACCGCGAGGCTCCCGGTTGTGAAGCCGGGAGCCTCTTTCTTTTTCTACTCACGCCCAGTTGGGCATCATCCACTCGGTGTTCTTGGCATCACCTTGTCACCAATTGTGGCCTGGGCTCGGGACAGTGGACTTGCTGGCGCCGTCCTAGGCCTGCTCACCCTCACAGTTTTTACCTCATCAGCCGGCGCGTCGTCGTTCGGGGACTCCACCTACCTCGGAGAGCTCGTTGGGCGGGCGGCGGAAGCCCGTCTCGCAGAAGAACGAGAATGGCACCTGTTCCTCCATTACCGCCGAAACCTTCTCGGCGGCTATACGAGCGAGGCGGACGACCCGGGTTTTTTTCTGGCTCCGACGGGAAAGACCGACCCCCAGGCCGAACTCGAGGCGACCCTCGCCCGGTTCTTTTCGGATGACCTCGTCGGCCGGTCCAGGCAGCCGGCCCAGTGCGCCTTTATCGCGCGCTATCACTGGCTTAAGGCCAAGCTGGAATTTGACGACGGTCGTTTGCCTCCGCTCCGCTGCGAGCGATTCGACGCCTGGCTGGCCGAGCTCGCCCCCGCTTCCGTGACCCTTATTTTTCCGGCCGCGTTCATGAATAACCCCGCGTCCATGTTCGGCCATACCTTTCTCCGGATCGACCAGCAAGGGCAAACCGAGCACACCCGCATTCTCGCCTACACGATCAATTATGCCGCCGACGTCACGACCGACAACGGCTTCGCCTTCGCCTTGTTGGGCATCACCGGAGGATTCAAAGGGTACTTCTCGACGATTCCCTATTACCTCAAGGTCCAGGAGTATCGGGACATCGAAAATCGTGACATCTGGGAGTATCGGCTCAACCTGACGGACGAGCAGATTCTCCGGATGATGCGCCATGCCTGGGAATTGGGCAACGCCTACTACGATTACTTTTTCTTCAAAGAAAACTGTGCCTACCATATCCTGTCCCTGTTGGAAGTGGCGGACCCCACGCTGCACATCACCGATCAATTTATCTTCTGGACCATCCCGGCGGATACGGTGCGCCTGCTCACCCGGCATCCAGGCCTGGTGGGAGACATCAGCTACCGACCGTCCCGAAGCACCCAGATCAAGCGCAAACGTGAAGCGCTGACCAGCCTGGAGCAACGCTGGATGGACCGGATCATCCGAGATCCGGCCTCGATCGACACGGAGGAGTTCCGGCAATTTACTCCGGAGCGGCGGGCCTTCGTGCTCGATACGGTGTCGGATTACCTGCGCTATCGCACGGTCGGCGAGGAAGAACGGATGGCGACCTACAAGGACCGCAACCGCCAGGTGTTACTCGAGCGGAGCGCCCTCCGGGTCCGTTCCGAACCCTTTCTGATCAGGCCCTTTACCGCGGCGCCCGAACAGGGTCACGAGACTTCCCGAGCGGGAGTGGGAATCGGATGGCGAAACAATGACCTGTTCGAAGAGGTGACGATCCGGGCGGGATACCATGACCTATTAGACCCGGAGCAGGGCTACACGCCTGATGCCCAGATCGAATTACTGCGCTTCAGCGTCCGCCATTATGAGAGACAAGACCAGACCCGCTTGGAGCGGTTTACCCTGGCCAACATCCTTTCTCTCTCGCCGATCAACAAGCTGTTCCAGGCCCCGTCCTGGAAAATCAGCGCCGGCATGCAGACCCTGCGGCATAAGCACCAGGGTGAGGACTGCCGGTTGTGCAGCAACGGGTTTGTGAACGGGGGCATCGGCGCAGCCGCGGAAAGCCGGCTCATTCGGCGGGAAGTGTACTTTGCGTTCGGCGAGGTGGAAGCCAACGTCAGCGGCGCCTACGAGGAGCATCATCGGGCCGGAGGCGGGGGAACCGTCGGGTTCTTGACCGACCTGACGGACCGCTGGCGGATCATGGCCTCGACCACCTATTTGCGTTTTCCCCTCGGGGAGCAATCCGACGATTTTCGTTTCTTTGTCGGCCAGCGGTACCAGCTTGGGAAAGACCTCGCGGTCCGGGCGGAGTACCACCACCGCGACCATGACAACGATGTGGTGTTTTCCCTGCAGGCCTATTTCTGAGCAGGTTTCTCCTGGCCGGCGGGAGGAGGATGGGTGAATTGTTTTTGGGCCTCCTGTGAGGCTTGTTCGATGGACGAGGGGGGCGGGGGGCGGTAGCCGTGAATCTCCAAGACCCGGTCCTGACGGTCATAGATGATCTGGGATTCCTCCCAATGGCCCATTTTGGCCTCGATCACCGTACCGGGGAGCTCGTAGAGGAACAACGTGGCCAGATCAATATAGAGATTCATGAGGGCCCTGTGTCCGTTTGGAGCATTACCGATTTCATATCGATAGGTGTCCCGGCGTTTGCCGGATTCCAGGGTTTCGGAGGTTTGGGCTGCGCCGAGTTGGATTTCGACCTGCTTCCTGGTGGAGCCAACCTCAAAAGCCTGGAAGTTGGGCTCAGGATTTCCGTGTAAGGCCATCGCAATCGAGCAGCCGGTGGTGGCCAGTAGGCCCAAGATGCCCAAGGCGATTGTCGGTAACATTCCTCCTGGTGTGTTCACCGTGCCCTCCCTTGCTGCGTCCACAGGACGGGTCCCGATCTCACCAAAATGGACAGAACTAC
>JBFFYZ010000276.1:0-3644 GCA_041568895.1 Nitrospiraceae bacterium | reverse complement strand
TCCGCTTCATACCACCACTCCGTTTCGTTCCGGCTCCGGTTTCCACTCGTGTTTTTATTTTTTCGATTTTCCGGACCACAGTTCCTGGAGAAGCTCCCGCCATTCATTCCGAGGTACCGCCGGCATGGTGGTGATTTTGATATGTCCCAGCGAAGCGTTCAGCACGGCGGCTTTCATCGCCGCGCGATTGTTCGGAAATTCCAAAATAGCCACCACGTCATACTCCCCAAGACAGTAATAGGCCGACAGGAGTTTGCCCCCCATGGATTCAACGTTCTTTTGCACCGTATCCGACCGGCTGATGCCCTGTTGCTTCATAGTGGTGATACCCTGCTCGGTGAACTTGACGAGGCTGACGAAGATTGGCATGGGCGTCTCCTTTCACGGAGGTAAGATAGCGGCGCTAGGGGCCCTCCCTGCCACCACGCGCCGAGGAATACACTTCCGGGGCAACGGAGGCGCCATCTTAATCCATTGATCTGAGGCGTACAAGACCCTGGCCCGGTGCGTTGACAGGATTACCAGACGATCGGTAACGTACGGCCATCATGTCGGAGTCCTTTCCGCCTTCCAACGGGAACGCGTCCGGCCAGATTCTGGTGGTGGACGCCTATGCGGGATACAAGGGCGAGGAAACTCCCCGCGCCTTTATCCTGGACGGCGCGCGGATCGGGGTGGAGGAAATACTGGCACGGTGGTACACGGAACAGTACAGCCTCTTCAAGGTACGGGGGCAGGACGGACACCGATACGTGCTGCGGTATGATCAGGACGCGTTGGTCTGGGAACTGGTCATGCGGGAAAGACAGGAATAATAAATCGAAGTCACAGGGCGGTCCCGGTCCTTGACTCGTTTGCCGGGGGAAGGGTATGAAAGCCTGGGGTGAAGGATCCGGGGTCTCCTGAGCGTACCGTTTAAGAGGGCCGGGGGCCTATGGTTAAAAGGACCGGCGATCCGGCAACTTGGCAGAAGGAATGTTGTGGTGAAGGAGGGCTAGTCCATACTATGGAGCGTGGTGGTTTTTGGGACCGCAAGGCAGAGGCTATCCAGAACATGCGTATGACAAGCTGGTGGAGCGCCCTCGGGGTGGTGGCCATCCTGAGCCTGACCTTTTGCACCGAAGCGCCGCCTCCTCACACCAATCCGCCGACGGCGGTTGCCGCACCCCCTCCGGTCCCCTCCGCCCCGGGTGGGGTGCCTTCCAACGAAACCTTTATTGCCGTGGCCAAGAGCGCCCGGGATTCGGTGGTGAACATCAGCTCGGTCCGCAAGGTGACTCAAACACCCCCCCAATTCCCCAGCCCCTTTTTTGACGACCCCTTTTTCCGTCGGTTCTTCGGAGAGGAATTCGAACGGCGGTTCCAACCACCCCGGGAACGGCAGGAACAGGGGATGGGATCCGGCGTCATCATGACGCCGGATGGCTACATCATCACCAATAATCACGTGGTGGAACAGGCCGATGAAATCCAGGTCAATTTGGGTGACAAGCGAAGTTTCAAAGCCAGGGTCATCGGAACGGACCCGAAAACGGATATTGCCGTCATTAAAATCGACGGGACCGACCTACCCGTCCTTCCCTGGGGCGATTCCAGCCAGCTCCAAGTCGACGAGATGGTATTGGCGGTGGGGAACCCTTTCGGTCTGAACCAGACTGTAACGATGGGCATCATCAGTGCGGTGGGCCGGGCCAACATGGGCATCGTGGATTATGAGGATTTCATTCAAACCGACGCCGCGATCAACCCGGGGAACTCCGGAGGGGCCTTGGTGAACCTCAATGGGGAACTGATCGGCATCAACACAGCCATTTTCAGCCGCAGCGGCGGGTTCATGGGGATCGGCTTTGCCATCCCCAGCAACATGGCGAAAAACGTACTGGACAACCTTCGGAAACACGGCAAGGTGATCCGCGGCTGGCTGGGGGTTTCGATCCAAGGGGTCACCCCGGACCTGGCCAAGCAATTCGGCGTGTCCGAGGCCCAAGGGGCCTTGGTGGCCGACGTCCTCGAGGGCAGTCCCGCCGCCAAGGCCAAGCTCGACCGGGGCGACATCATCACCGCCTATAACGGGACCCCCATTAAGGATCCCGCCCACCTCCGCACGCTCGTGGCCGAGACCGCCCCCGGCTCCACGGCCACCTTGGCGGTCGTCCGGGACCAGAAGGAACGAAAGATCACAGTCATCATCGGGGAATTACCAAAGGAAGTCGCCGCGGCTTTCCAGGGTGGGCCGGGAACCGCTCGCGGGGACCACGCGCTCGCCGGCGTGACCGTCGAGGCCCTGCCCAAGGACCGATCCGGCCGGGGCCGACTCGAATCCGGGGTCTTGGTCCGGGAGGTCACTCCCGACAGCACCGCCCAACGGGCCGGGCTCCAGAAGGGAGACATCATTCGCGAGATCAACCGGAAACCGGTGAAGACGCTGGAGGATTTTGAGCGGCTGACCAGCCAACTGGAATCGAAGGCGCCGGTCCTGGTCCTGCTGACTCGCGGGAATGCGACGATCTTTCTCTCCATCAACCCCAAATGAGCCGTCTCGCATGCCTCAGACAGGGGTCGAACCCGAGCCGGCCCGTCTCATTGGGCGGGCCGGCCGATTTTTTTCAGGCTCATGACTGGAGAGTGATCCGCCGAACCCGCTGCTTGGCCTCCTGGGTCCGAGGAATCCGAATTGTGAGAATGCCGTTCCTGCACTGGGCCTTGGCGCCGCCGGTATCCAGTCCGCCGGGCAGGGGCACCGTCCTGGAAAAAGCGCCATATCGGCGTTCGGAATACTCCCCCTGCTCGTGGCGCCCATTCCGCTTTTCTTCCTTTTCGTACAGAATCTGAAGCATCCCTTCCCGTACCGTCACCTCAAGATCCTTGGGATCTAATCCCGGCACTTCGGCTCTCAGGACGATTTCCTCGTCGGTCTCGTTGAGATCCAGGCCCGGCCACCATCCGAACGATGGGCTGAAGGACGGGCCGAACGCTTGATTGATTGACAGAAGCCAATCCCGGTCGAACGGAGTGGTGAAGATCCGATCGAAGGGTTGCCGCCTCTCAAACCCCGAAGACGCCAAATCCTGCGAGCTGTGAACGGTCCGTCTCCAGGGAATCATGTTCCGCAGTTTGGTCATCAACGCCATGGCTTCCTCCTTGCTTCCACCTATTGTCTACCCTGCTCATGAATCTTCATTCCCGTAGGGTTCCACTGCCTACTTGCTTTTTTATTTTAGAGGCTTAATGGTTGTGTAACCACGGGAGGATGGCGGGTCAAGAGCCCCTTACCGGCCCGTTTCCCGCAGATGGAAGTGTGTTCGACTCAGAGGCACGGAGAAATGGGTCCCGTTCCCGGAAGGAGGATCTACGCAGCCATCTTCATCCAACACGCACCCGAGAGGGACATCCGGGATTAAACGGATCTTGAGGGAAACGAAGGAGGTGCTTCGATGATAGAACTGCTGGGCCTTATCCTGACAGGCGGATTGACGGTGCTCTTCGCTGTGATCCTGTGGGCCGCGAGCCGCTTAATGGAATAATCCGACTTGCGCTGCCAGGCCACCCTCGGAATAGCAGATTCGTCCTGCTTACCGTTGGCTCAGCGGGACATAGGGCCGGTTGTGCTCGCCTTCATAAATCTGGTCCGGGCGGAAGAGCTT
>JBFFYZ010000275.1:0-3669 GCA_041568895.1 Nitrospiraceae bacterium | reverse complement strand
TGGCCTGCGGCACCTCCTGGCATGCCGGCCTGGTGGGGAAATATCTGCTCGAGGAAATGGCCCGGACCCCGGTACAGGTAGATATTGGGTCGGAGTTCCGGTATCGAAACCCTTTGGTCGAAAAAAACGACCTGTTCATCACGATTTCCCAGTCCGGGGAGACGGCGGATACGCTGGCCGCAGCCCGGGAGGCCAAACGGAAGGGCGCGCGGGTCCTGTCCATTGTAAATGTGGTGGGGAGCACGCTGGCCCGGGAATCCGACGACGTCCTCTACACCCGCTGCGGGCCGGAGATCGGGGTGGCCTCCACCAAGGCCTTTACCGGCCAGCTGACCGCCCTGTATCTGTTGGCGCTGCACCTGGCGAACCTGCGGGGGGCGCTGACGGCCGCCGACGGCCGGGTGTGGCTGGAACGGTTCGTGGCGCTACCGGCGCAGGTGGAGCACATCCTGAATCGGGAGGCCGAAATCGTGGCCATGGCCAAACGGTACCACACGAAGCGGCACTTCCTGTATTTGGGACGGGGCATCAACTATCCGATCGCGTTGGAAGGGGCGCTGAAGCTCAAGGAGATTTCTTACATACACGCCGAAGGCTACGCGGCCGGCGAGATGAAGCATGGGCCGATTGCCTTGGTGGACAAGGACATGCCGGTGGTCGTCCTGGCGCCGCGGGACCGGCTTTACGAGAAGACCGTCAACAACCTGATGGAGGTCAAAGCCCGCAAGGCTCCCGTCATCGCCTTCGTCAGCGAAGGGGAGCGGGATCTGGGCAATGTGGCGGACGCGGTGTTCACGATTCCGGACGTGCCGGCCCTGCTGTCCCCCGTCCTCTATACGGTGGCGCTGCAGTTGCTGGCCTATCACATCGCGGTGCTTCGGGGCACCGACGTGGATCAGCCCAGGAACCTGGCGAAAAGCGTGACGGTGGAATAAGCACAGGCGATGGGCGATAGGCAAGAGGCGGAAAACCGTAAAGCCCTTTTCATCCATAGCTCATCGCCTATGGCCCATAGCCAGGAAAATTCATATGAAAATCACTAAAGCGGACGTCGAACACGTCGCCAAACTTGCCCGCCTGGACATCACCGAGGCTGAAAAAGAGGCCTTCAGCAAGCAACTGAGCGACATCTTGACCTATATCGAACAGCTCAAGGCCATCGAGACCGCGGGCGTGGAACCGACCGCCACGGTCTTGGACCAGACCAACGTGTTTCGGGAGGATGAGGTGCGTCCCTGCCTGCCGGTCGAACAGGCTCTGGGCAATGCCCCCGATCAGGCGGACGGTTTCTTCAGCGTGCCGAAAATAATCGAGGATCGTTAAACGTGAAACGGGAGACGTGAAACGTTAGAGGTAAAACGTAAAAAAGAGAAGCGTTATAAAAAAGAAGAAGCGAAAGCAGGGTCCTTTCGCGGATAACCGGGAGCGACTCACCAGAAAGAAAAACGGAGTTTCACATGTTTCGACAAATGCTGCGCGCCAAAATCCATCGCGCGACCGTGACCGACGCCAATTTGGAATATGAAGGCAGCCTCACCGTGGATGAGGACCTGCTGGATGCGGCCGGCATCCTGCCCTATGAGTTGGTGATGATCTCCAACCTCAACAACGGAGAACGCTTCACCACCTATGCCATTGCCGGAAAGCGGGGAGGCGGGGAGATCGTCCTGAACGGTCCCACGGCCCGGAAGGCGGTGGTCGGGGACAAGGTGATCATCTTTTGCTACGAGTATTACGGGGAGGAAGAGGCCAAGCGCCATCGCCCCAAAGTGATCCAGGTGGACCAGCAGAACCGGATCGTCAGCAAATCCTGACGCGCCTCGGCGCAACGACAAGGAATCCGAGCGAGTCGTATGGGTCTCGTCCAACTGCATAAACTCACACTCCGGGAACTGCAGGACAAGTTCACCAAGGGGGAAATCACCGCGCAAGAGATCGTGCGGGCCTACTCGCTGCGGATCAATCAGGTGGAGCCCAAGGTCCGGGCCTATATCACCCAGGTCAAGGACTCGGCCATGGCCCAGGCGGAGGCGCTGGATCACAAGCTCAAGGGCTGGCGCCGGACGAAGCCCCTCATGGGGATGCCCCTGGCGATCAAGGACAACATCTGCACCGCGGGCGTGTTGACGACCTGCGCCTCCCACATCCTCGGCACCTTCGTGCCCCCCTACGATGCCACCGTGGCCGCCCGGCTGAAAGAGCAGGAATATCTGCTGCTCGGGAAAACCAACCTGGATGAATTCGCCATGGGGTCATCGACGGAGAACTCCGCCTTCGGACCCTCCCGGAATCCCTGGAACCTGGCGCACATCCCTGGCGGCTCCAGCGGCGGCTCGGCGGCGGCGGTGGCGGCGGATGAATGCGCGGCGGCGCTGGGGTCCGATACCGGAGGATCCATCAGGCAGCCGGCCGCCTTCTGTGGGGTGGTGGGCCTAAAGCCGACCTACGGGCGGGTGTCGCGGTATGGGCTGGTGGCCTTTGCCTCGTCATTGGATCAGATCGGCCCGATCACGAAGGACGTGGCCGATGCCGCGTTCCTCTTGAAGGAAATAGCCGGCCATGACCCGCAGGATTCCACCTCCGCGAACCTGCCGGTTCCGGACTACACCAAGGCGCTGAAGAAACGGGATCTGAAGAAGCTCAAGGTCGGCGTCCCCCGGGAATATTTCGAGGAAGGGCTGGACCCGGAGGTGGAGGCGGCCGTGCGGGAGGCCATCGCCGAGCTGGAACGGTTGGGCGGCGAGGTGGTCGACCTGACGCTGCCGCGGACGGATGCGGCCATCGCCACCTACTACCTGATCGCCACGGCGGAGGCCAGCTCGAACCTCGCCCGCTACGACGGCGTGAAATACGGACTCCGGTCCAAGGAGACTCGGGATCTCCTGGACATGTACCTGAAGACCAGGCAGGAGGGGTTCGGGCCGGAGGTGAAACGGCGAATCATGTTGGGGACCTACGCGCTGAGTGCCGGCTATTACGACGCCTACTACGGAAAGGCCCAGGCGGTGCGGACCCTGATCCGACGGGATTTTGAGGCGGCCTTCCAGGAGGTCGATCTGATCGTGACCCCGGTGACCCCGACGCCGGCGTTCAAGCTGGGGGAAAAGATTCAGGACCCGCTCCAGATGTATCTGTCGGACATTTTCACGATCTCCGTGAACCTGGCCGGGGTGCCGGCGATTTCCGTGCCCTGCGGGGTCAGCCGGGCAGGCCTTCCGATCGGTCTGCAACTCATCGGCCGGCCGTTTGCGGAAGAGACGATTCTCCGCGCCGCCCACGCCTACGAGCAGGCGACGAACTGGCGAGCGCGCAAGCCGGCCACCCGGTAGGAGACCATGTTCGGGCCTTGTTGATCCCTCACGAGGAGTAGGTATGGTGGTTGAGATTGCGGTATCACTCATCGCGGCGGCCATTGTGGTCCTGGCGGCCTTTTTAATTCCGACCCTGATCCAGATCAGAAAGGCGGTCGCCGAGTGTGAACGGTTGCTGGCGCAATTGAACAACGAGGTGCCTCCCCTCATGAAGGACGTGCGGATCCTGACCGAGGAGGCGCGGGATGGCGTCGAGCACGCGTCGGTCCTGCTGCACGCGGTCGGAGAAATCGGGGAGACGGTGCAGCACGTGAATGATGCGATGCGCGGACAGACGAATCATCTTTTTAAAAACCTG
>JBFFYZ010000274.1:0-3673 GCA_041568895.1 Nitrospiraceae bacterium | reverse complement strand
GATAGGCCAGCGTCACACCGGCGAAGGCGGCGTGGGCCGTCCCAGCCCCGATAAAGGCCAGGCCTCGCAGCACGATAAAGACCCCGATCACCGAGCACACCGCCCCCACCAAGGCCGCTGCCATCAGCGACCGTTGCATGAAGTCGTATGAAAGCATTTCGAACATTGTGCGATTTAGTGACTGAGTGATGTGGTGATTGAATGGAACGACTTCAACAAGGCTCGTTTCTGCCCATGCTAATCACCCAATTCTTTCACTCCCGACCTTCCCCTCTTCCAATGGCCAAATCACCAAATGATTCAATGACTCGATTCTTCAGTGGTGATGGTAATCCTCGACAATCACGAGGTCTTTCTCGGTAATCACGACCTGCTTGCCATACACGGCCTGAAGCAGGTCCGGTTTGAGGACCACCTCCGGCGTCCCCGCGGCATACAGCCGGGTCTTCAGGAGCACCAGCCGGTCTACATGGGTCCGGATCATGTTGATGTCATGGGTGATCAAGAGGACGGTCAGGCCGAGATCCCGGTGCAGGCGATGGATGAGGTCCAGGATACTGTGCTGGGCGGTGATGTCCAACCCGGTGGTCGGCTCATCCAATAACAGCACTTGGGGTTGCTGGGCCAACGCTCGGGCGATGAAGACCCGCTGCTGTTGACCGCCCGAAAGGTGCCCCAGCATGGTGTCCCGAAAATCCGCCATCCCCACATTGGCGAGGGCCTCCAGTGCGATCTCCCGGTCCTTGCTGCCGGCCCGCCGAAACAACCCGAGCGCGCCATATCGCCCCATCAGGACCGCTTCGAGGACCGTGATGGGGAAGTTCGGGTCCATTCGCCCCTTTTGGGGCAGGTAACCGATGCGGGCACGATGGTGGCACCGGAGTTGTTCACAGGCGCAGTCAAAGATCTGGAGACTGCCCCCCAGAGGTCGCATGAGGCCGAGTACCGCACGACAGAGGGTGGTTTTCCCCGAGCCGTTGGGTCCGATCACGCCGATGAACTCCCCCTCGGCAATGTCCAGAGAGATGTCCTCGAGGGCGATCACGTTGGGAAAGCCGAACGTGGCGTGGGAGAAACGGATAATCGGTTTGGTCATGGGCGGTCGCGGCGAAGAAAGTCGACCAGTGGGAAAGTCATCACGCCTTCAAGTTATCAAGTGCGGAAGGTCCCAATCGCAACATTTAGCTCCTTATTTTTTTGCCTTTCAAACTTTTAGACTTTCGGACTCGCCTCAGTCTACGACCCTTCGAGCGCGGAGGCCAGCTGAAGGACATTGTACCGCAGCATGTCCAGATACGAGTCCGTTCCGGCCACACCGCCGGGCAAAGGGGTCAGGACGACGACACGGGCGCCGGATTCTCGAGCCAAGACTTCCGGAATCTTTTGGTTCAGTTGGGGCTCGGACACAATGACCCCCACCTGTTCGGCCCGAATCTGTCTGATGAGACGTTGCATATGCCGGGCGGACGGCTCCGCCCCGGCCTGGGTAATGATAGTACCGACAATGCGGAACCCGAACCGTCTGGCGAAGTACGGCCAGGCCGGATGGTGCACGACGATCCGCCGATCCTCCAGGGTCCTGAGCCTGGTGGCTAATTCCCCTTGCAGTCGGTCGAGCTGAAGCAGGTAGGTCGCCTGGTTCTCCCGGTAGGCGCCGGCATGGGCAGGATCCAATTTGATGAAGGCCTCGGTCATATGCCGCATCATCACCTTGGCGTTTTCGGGATCCAGCCACACGTGGGGATTGCCATGGTGACGCTCTGGCTGAGTCCGGCTCACTTCTCCCTTCAGCCCTTGATCGCGAATCAACGCAATGCCCTTGGAAGTCGTGACTATGAGGAGATTGGGATTGCTGGAATTTTTCACGAGCGAGGCGACCCACACCTCGAGCCCCACCCCGACCTGGAGCAGAACCCGGGCCTTGCGCACCGCCACGACATCGCTCGGCTTCGGCGAGTAGGTATGCTCGCTTTCCAAGCCGGACATCAGGGACACGACTTGCACATGCGGCCCTCCAACCTGTTCGGCGAAGTCCTTGAGCACAGGGATCGTGGTCACCACCTTCAGCGGTTCGACGGTCCCGGACGGGCTGTCCGCTGCGGTCGCGAGGGACTGGGAGGCCAGGAGTTCGAGGGAGAAGACCAGGGCGCATGCCAAGCGTAACGCACGAAGCATGGCGAGGACCGTAGCATCCCCTCCCGAAGATTGTCAACGAACTGCAAGCGCTCGCCGCCTGCACAATCCTTCTCCCGTTGTCGCAGTTCTTCCGCTTGACCCTCACCGGCACTTCGGTTAGCGTTACGCCCGAATCCCAGGGAGCGAGAAAGCGGGCGAATGAAGGTGATCGGCGGATGAAGGTGATCGGATTGATGTCGGGGACCTCGGGAGACGCGGTCGATGCAGTCCTGGTCGACATCCAGGGAATCGGAAAGGCACTCAGGGTCACCCCACTTGCCTTTCACGCCCACCCCTACCCCCCGCATCTCCGTCCACGCCTCTTGGCGGTCGCGACCGCCGGAACCGTCGCGGACATCTGTCATCTCAATGTCGTCGTGGGGGAGGTCTTTGCCCTGGCCGCCCGCCAGGTCATACGGAAAGCAGGCCTGCAGCCTGCCGAGATTCATCTGATCGGGTCCCACGGGCAAACCATTCACCATTTACCCAAACCGGTCCGCGAACCGGGCCTGGGCCTGATCCGTTCCACGTTGCAGATCGGGGAGCCCGCCATCATCGCCGAACGGACAGGCATCACCACCGTCGCCGATTTCCGACCCCGGGACATCGCGGCCGGCGGGCAGGGGGCCCCCCTCGCCCCCTACGCCCATTATCTCCTACTCCGGAGCCCGCACCGCTCCCGATTGATCGTCAACCTCGGCGGCATCAGCAACGTGACCTACCTTCCGGCCGGGAGTGATCTGTCCGCGGTTCGGGCCTTCGATACGGGGCCGGGGAACATGTTGCTGGACGGATTGGTGCACCACATGACCCGGGGAAAAGAATCCGTGGATCGGGACGGGAGGCTGGCGGCACAAGGAAAGGTGGATCTCGACCTGTTGTCCGATCTGATGACCCATCCCTTTATAAAAAAAACCCCGCCGAAATCCACCGGCCGCGAAGAGTTTGGTGCGGTCATGCTCGGCCGCCTGATCAAGACCAAGGGGCGCCGTCGCCCCATGAAAAACTTGCTGGCCACCTGTGCCCTTTTTACCGCCATGGCGGTCGGCAGCGCGCGCCGGTGGCTCAAAGGGCCGATCGATGAGGTGATCGTGGCAGGGGGGGGCGTCCGGAACTGCACGGTCCTGACCAACCTCGCGGCGGTCTTTCATCCGGTTCCCGTCAGGTCCCTCGATGAGGTGGGATGGGACAGCAAGGCCTTCGAAGCCGTGGCCTTTGCCGTTCTGGGTTACCAAACGATCCGGGGGGAATGCGCCAATGTCCCTTCGGCTACAGGAGCCGCCCACCCGGTGCTCCTCGGGACGATCGTGCCCGGAAGCCCCCAGTGGCGAGAGCGACTGCGATAACCCACCTCGGACCTCGGCACCAAAAACCGTGGTCCTGACGAAAGGGCGTCCCGGTGGAAGGATGGTTGAACGGCACGGTCTGGCTGATCCTCGCAGCACTGCTAAGTCTGTTGCTGATCTGGTGGTTCCGTGTCCGGCACAGGACCGGGCTG
>JBFFYZ010000273.1:0-3691 GCA_041568895.1 Nitrospiraceae bacterium | reverse complement strand
GGGCTACAAGTTCCTAATCCTGAGTGACCGGGGGGTGAACGAGGAATGGGCGCCGATCCCGAGCCTGTTGGGAATTTCGGCGGTCCACCACCATCTCGTGAGGGAATGTTCCAGGACCGAGGTCGGGCTGATTCTCGAGACCGGGGAGCCGCGCGACGTCCACCACTTCGCCTGCCTTCTCGGATACGGAGCCGGAACCATCAATCCCTACCTGGTCTTCGAGACCCTCGTGGATATGGAGCGGGACGGCTACCTGCCGGAGGGTATCGATGCCACGACCGCCGAGGCCAAGTTCATCAAGGCGGTCAACAAGGGCCTGCTAAAGATCTTTTCGAAAATGGGGATCTCCACCGTCCAGTCTTACTGCGGCGCCCAGATCTTTGAGGCCATCGGGCTCAACCGCGAGCTGACCGACCGCTATTTCACGGGCACCGCCTCCCGCATCGAAGGGATCGGAGTCCGGGAGATCGGCGAAGAGACCCTGCGCCGCCATCAGATGGCCTATGCCCCGGCGCCGATCCACCAGCTCGATTTCGGGGGGGAGATCCATTACCGGGTCCAGGGGGAGCACCACAACTGGAATCCTGAAACGATCTACCGGCTCCAGCACGCGACCCAGAACAACGATCCGAAGACCTACAAGGAGTTCGCCGCTCTCGTGAACGACGAGAGCAAGCGGCGGTCGAACCTGCGGGGTCTCCTCGACTTCAAGGTCCTCCCGGAGCCGATCCCGCTCGACGAGGTCGAGCCGGCGAAAGACATCGTCAAGCGGTTCACCACCGGCGCCATGTCTTTCGGGGCCATCAGCAAGGAAGCCCACGAAACCCTGGCGATCGCCATGAACCGCCTGGGGGCCAAGAGCAACACCGGGGAGGGTGGCGAGGATCCGGAGCGGTTCGTGCCGCTTCCGAACGGCGATTCCAAGAACTCGTATATCAAGCAGGTCGCCTCCGCCCGGTTCGGCGTGACCTCCCACTATCTGGTCAACGCCAGGGAACTCCAGATCAAGATGGCCCAGGGAGCCAAACCGGGTGAAGGGGGGCAATTGCCCGGGCACAAGGTGGACGAGATCATCGCGCGGCTCCGGTACGCCACGCCGGGCGTGCAGCTCATCTCCCCGCCCCCCCACCACGACATTTATTCGATCGAAGACCTCGCCCAGCTGATCTTCGACCTCAAGAACGGCAACCCGGAGGCGGACGTCTCGGTCAAATTGGTGGCCGAGGTGGGGGTGGGAACCGTCGCAGCCGGCGTGTCCAAGGCCCATGCGGACAAGGTGCTGATCAGCGGCGACGCAGGGGGAACCGGGGCCTCTCCCCTGTCGTCCATCAAGTATGCGGGCATTCCCTGGGAGCTGGGCCTGGCCGAAACCCATCAGACCCTGGTGCTGAACGACTTGCGCGGCCGAATTCGGGTCGAAACCGACGGCCAGATGAAGACCGGGCGCGACGTGGCAATTGCCGCCCTCCTGGGCGCGGAGGAGTTCGGCTTCTCCACGGCTCCCTTGATCGTCGAGGGCTGCATCATGATGCGGAAGTGCCACCTCAACACCTGCCCGGTGGGGGTGGCCACCCAGGACCCCGTCCTGCGGAAAAAGTTCGCCGGCCAGCCCGAACACGTCGTCAACTACTTCTTTTTCGTGGCCGAAGAATTGCGGGACATCATGGCCAGGCTCGGCTTCCGGACCGTCAACGAAATGATCGGGCGGGTGGACAAGCTCAGAGCCCAGAAGGCCATCGATCACTGGAAGGCCAAGGGGCTCGATTTGACGCCGTTGCTGACGAAGCCCGATGTCGGCCCTGAGATCGCGACCTACTGCAAACAGAAGCAGGACCACGGGCTGGCCGACATCCTGGACAACAAATTGGTGGAGCTGTGCAAGCCGGCGATCGAGCGGAAGGAGCCCGTCTCGCTCGATCTGCCCATTCGGAACGTCAACCGGACCACCGGCACCGTGCTGTCCAGCCATATCGCCCGGCGGTACGGGCTCGGAGGCCTGCCGGAGGACACGATCCGGATCAAGTTCACCGGCTCAGCCGGCCAGTCCTTCGGCGCGTTTTTGGCCAGGGGGATCACGCTCACCCTGGAAGGTGAATCCAACGACTACCTCGGCAAGGGGCTGTCCGGGGGCAAGATCATCGTCGTGCCGCCGGAGCGGATCACCTATCCGCCGGAGGAGACGATCCTGATCGGCAATACGTCTCTGTACGGAGCGACCCAGGGGGAGGCGTACTTCTACGGGATGGCGGGGGAACGCTTTGCGGTCCGGAACAGCGGGGTGCGGGCGGTCATCGAAGGCACCGGCGACCACGGCTGCGAGTACATGACCGGCGGGGTCGTCGTGGTGCTCGGCAAAACCGGCCGGAATTTCGCGGCCGGCATGTCCGGGGGCATCGCCTTTGTTTTCAACGAGGACGGAAAGTTCGAGTCGCGCTGCAACCTGGGCATGGTCGAGTTGGAAAAAGTCGTCACGCCGGAGGATCAACAGACCTTGCGAACCATGATTGAAACTCACGTCCGCTACACCGGCAGCCGGAAGGGGAAAAAGCTCCTGGAGGCCTGGCCGGTCATGATGCCGAAGTTCGTCAAGATCATGCCGGTGGATTACAAGCGCGTCCTCCTAGAGCGGAAGGCGGCGGCGGCCAAGGGGCAAGCCAAAGACCAGGGCAAGAAGGACAAGAAGGCGATGGTGGCGCATGGCTGATCCGAAGGGGTTTCTGAAATATGCCCGGGAGGGTCCCAAGCGCCGGCCGGTGGAACTGCGGGTCCTGGACTGGAAGGAGTTCTACGAGCCGTTCCCTGAAGACAAGCTTAAGGCCCAAGGAGCCCGCTGCATGGACTGCGGGGTGCCCTTCTGCCAGAGCCACAACGGTTGTCCGGTTGTCAACCTGATCCCCGAGTGGAACGACCTCGTTCACCGGGGCCGCTGGAAAGACGCGCTCAAGGCGCTGCACACCACCAATAATTTCCCGGAGTTCACCGGGCGGCTCTGCCCCGCTCCCTGCGAGTCCGCCTGCGTGCTGGGGATCAACGAGGACCCGGTGTCCATCCGGGTGATCGAATGGAACATCATCGACAAGGGATTTGATGAAGGATGGGTGGAACCGGTCGTTCCGATGACCCGGACCGGGAAATCGGTCGCGATCATCGGATCGGGGCCGGCCGGGCTCGCTGCGGCCCAGCAGCTCGCGCGCGCCGGGCACAACGTGACGGTGTACGAGAAAGCCGATCGCATCGGCGGGTTGCTCCGGTACGGCATCCCGGACTTCAAGATGGAGAAATGGGTGGTGGACCGCCGGCTGGACCAGATGAAGGTTGAGGGGGTGGAGTTCGTCACCAGCGCCCACGTGGGCGTGAACCTCGATATGGACACACTGCATCGGAAGCACGACGCCATCGGCCTGGCGATGGGGGCCGAGCAGCCTCGCGAGCTGCCCGTGCCGGGGCGGGACCTCAAGGGCATCCACCTCGCGATGGACTACCTCACGCAGCAGAACAAGCGGAATGCCGGGGATACCATCCTGGAAGAACCCCTGACCGCCAAGGGCAAGCGGGTCGTCATCATCGGCGGCGGGGACACCGGGTCGGACTGCCTGGGGACCACGCATCGCCAAGGGGCAACCGACATTCATCAGTTCGAGCTGTTGCCGGAGCCGCCGCCGACCCGGGCCTCGTCCACTCCCTGGCCGCT
>JBFFYZ010000272.1:0-3697 GCA_041568895.1 Nitrospiraceae bacterium | reverse complement strand
GCCTACTCCAGCACATTCTGCTGTTCAACACGGCGGTTAATACAACTTGCCAGTCGGCCCTAGCCATGTGATTAAAGACAACCGCGGCTACCCGATCACGGCCTCATCAGCCGAAGCGGTCATACGGTTCAACGCGTTTTCCAGTTCCTGGCGTTTATCCTCGAGCTCCACGGCTGAGGCATTCGACGAGACCCAAATCGGGGTTCCCCAGAGAAACAGCCCGCGTCCCCATGGGAACGGGACCAGGAAACGGTCCCAGCTCGCAAAGAGTTTTTTTTTGAGCAACTGAAGGTGCAGGGCAAAATCGGCAGCCCGGTCGCCTTGGCCAGATGAATCACGCCCATCTGGGCCACCTGGCGCGGACCACGGGGACCATCGGGGGTCACTACCAGATCCACCCCGGATCGGCCGAGCCGGATCAGTTGCCGGAGGGCCGCTGGTCCCCCTCGGGTCGTGGATCCCCGTATCGATTTGAAGCCGAAGCGGGACACGATTCGATGAATCAACTCGCCGTCGCGATGCTGGCTGATCAAAATGTGTGCCTCGGAACCACGGTAAATGAAGGGCATCATGAGTTGCCGTCCATGCCAGAAGGCGATGATCAGATGGCCTCCTCGTTTATACAGGTCGTCAACCTGGTTCCCTCCTTCGGTTCTGATCCGGAGAGTCCTGCCCAAGAATCGAATAGTCCAGGCCCCCACGGGGGGAAGAACCGCCAGTTTAATTCGAGTGACCATTGACATGGTTTGTCGTGGTGGGCCAGTCCTTTCTATCTCGGAACCGCCTTAGGGTCCACCCAGCCCGGGCTCCGCTTCCCGATTCGCAACAAGTCCTTCCTTCCCCATTTCCTCCGGCTGGAACTGAATCGCGTACAAATGTCGGTAGAGTCCGTTGTGACTGAGCAACACTTCATGCGCACCGGTTTCCACAATCCGGCCATGGTCCAGCACGACGATCCGATCGGCGTTCTGAACCGTGGATAATCGGTGAGCAATCACCAACGTCGTCCGGTTTTGCATGAGGTTGGCTAGGGCCAACTGAACAATCCGCTCGGACTCCGAGTCGAGGGCCGAGGTCGCCTCATCAAGAATGAGGATGGGCGGATCCCGAAGGATGGCCCGAGCAATGGCCAGTCTCTGGCGCTCACCCCCGGAAAGCTTGACTCCGTTTTCTCCAATGAGGGTGTCAAAACCGTTCGGCAGTTTCATGATGAAATCATAGGCATGGGCCAATTTGGCCGCCTGAATAATTTCATCATCCGTGGCACCAGCCCTTCCATACGCGATATTGTTTCTAACGGTGTCGTCAAACAAGACGATATCCTGAGACACGATGCCGACCTGGGCTCGGAGAGACCGGAGGGTACCTTCCCGGATATCCTGGCCATCTATCAAAATGGCCCCCTGTGAAGGCTCGTAGAAACGGGGCACCAAGCTGACCAATGTGGTTTTTCCGCTCCCGCTGCTTCCGACCAAGGCCACGACTTCCCCAGCATTTACCGTGAAATCAACCCCGGTCAAAGCCGGGCGATCGGCCCCTTCGTATTTGAAGGTGACGCCCTTAAACACCAAGGCCTTGCTGATCGGGGCTAGTTCTTTGCGGCCCGTATTCCGATCAACCTCATTTTCCAGGTCCAGCACTTCAAATACCCGTTTGGCGGCCGAGAGGGCTTGTTGGATCGTATTATTGGCTCCACCCAATCGCCGGACGGGCGTGTAGGCCAGAAACATCGCCGCCAAGAAGGAAAAAAACGCGCCAGGTGTCATGGAACCTTGAATGACTAAATACCCCCCATACCAGATGATGCCCGCGACTCCAATGACGCCGATCACCTCCATGTGGGAGTTAGCCAACGAGGACACCTGGATGGCTTTCATCGTGGCCCTGAGATAGGCCTTATTGTTTTCTCCAAATCGAACCCCCTCGGCTTCTTCCTGGCCAAAGGCTTTGACGATGCGAATGCCGGCCAACGCCTCCTGGAGGCCGGAGGCCATATCACCGATCCGCTCCTGCCCCCTGGTTGCCAGGCTCCGTAACCGCTGGCCCATACGGACCATGGTATAAATCGTACCCGGGACCACCACCAGGGAGACCGCCGCTAGCTTCCAATTTTGGTAAAAAATCACTCCCATCATGGCCAGAAAGGTCAGTCCCTGCTGGAAAATATCTTTCAGCACACCCGCCACGGCATAGGCCATCAGATTGACGTCGTGGATGACCCGCGACACGAGCCGGCCGGACGTGTTGGCATCATGAAATCCAACGGGCAGCCGCATAATGTGCCGGTATAACTCTTCGCGGACATCCGCCACCACCCGGTTGCCGACGTAGCTCATTAAATAGTTTTGCCCGTAGCTAAAGATCCCTTTGAGCACAGCGACGAAGAGAAGCGCCACTGGAAGGATCCAGAGCAGCCATTCATCCTTCGCGATGAAGATCCCATCCAGCACCGGTCTGACGATCCAGGCATAGATCCCCGCAAACCCAGCTACCAAGGCCGAGCAAAGAAAGGCACCGGCCAACCGAATGCGGTACGGCCACAGATACCCCACGAGGCGGCGAAAAGCTTTCACCGAGAACACTCCTTTAAAACCGCGGCCGCGGCTCGCCGTGAGGCACCGGGACTCCCAAGAGCTCCGCGAACGGCACGGAAGGCCGCGCGCATCTCGGACGCCGCGGTTTCGCTTCCCAACAGCCGGTCTGCTTCCTCGACGACACGGGCAGGAGTGGCGTCTTGCTGGAGCAGTTCCGGGGCGACTCGCCGTCCGGCCACCAGATTGACCAAGCCGATGCTATGCACTCGTACCAATAATCGACCGACCCAGTAGGTCAGCCAAGGCAACTTGTAGACGATGACCATGGGCGTCCCTACCACCGCCGCCTGAAGCGTGGCGGTGCCGGAGGCAACCAGCAGGACATCGGATGCAGCCATGACTTCGCTGGCTTGATCCTTGTTAATCTGGAGGGGCAACCCCGAACCGGCCACAACCTCTTCAATCTGGCCATCTCGGATCGAGTCGGCCTGGGCCACCAAGAGCCGGAGCCCAGGATATCTCGGGGCCAGCCGTTTGGCGGCCAGCATCATGAGGGGAAGCAGGGATCGGATCTCCTGCTCTCGGCTGCCCGGCAGCAATCCCAAAACAGGGGTGCCGGGGTCAATACCGAATCGCTTCCGAAGCTCCTCCCGATCGTAAGAGGGGGCCACGGCGTCCAACAGAGGATGCCCGACGAAATCACAGGGCACCCCGGCACCCCGGTACAATGCCTCCTCGAAGGGCAGGATGACGATCATGCGATCCACCACACGCTTGATTAGATTGATCCGCCAGGCGCGCCAGGCCCAGATCTGAGGCGAAATGTAATAGACCACCCGCCGGCCTGCCTTGCGGGCTATCTTGGCCAAGCGCAGGTTCATTTCGGGATTGTCGACGAAGACGACGGCATCCACGGTCTCTCGGCGTATCAGCTGCCGAAGGGCACGATATTTCCTCAGGACAATGCCGGCCTGGCCTAAGCCAATGATACCGATCGCATCGAGGCGTTCAATCCCTTGGACGAGTTGCACGCCCGCCGCCGTCATTTTGGGTCCTCCCACTCCCAAGATTTGAGCCTCGGGACGGAGACCACGAAGGGCGAGGGCCAGATTGGCTCCGTGCAGGTCTCCCGAGGCCTCGCCTGTCACAATCAGAATCCGTGG
>JBFFYZ010000271.1:0-3702 GCA_041568895.1 Nitrospiraceae bacterium | reverse complement strand
TTGGGTGAACAGCTGCTCGATGGGTTCTTGTCCGGTCGCCAAGGGCACATTCCCAGGAAATAACTCGACTGCCGTGGTGCCCGTTTTGTTGACAGGTGAAGTCGGGCCGAGAAAGAATGCGGACCAAAGGCCCACGACCACCACGAATCCGATAAAGACGTAGAGCCAGACCCGCTCTCTTCCCCCTCTCATCGCGCTTCCTTCTCGACCCGGCCGGGTTTCCGCCCCAGGGACATGACATTCATCTCCCGTTGTCCACTTCCGCTTTCTCCATAGCCTGGTCCAGGGCTCGGCGGAACTTCCGCACCGCCAGCCGAAGGCCCGGACTGATTCGGACAGGGTACGCGGAGACCTGAGCCAGGCCGCGCAACCGTGGCGGGAGCCGGGTTCGCTCCCGTTCCGCATAGCGACGAATGGCCTTCAAGGACGGGAGAGGCCGAACCAGTCTCCCGGATCTCATCACTGGTCGGAGTACCCGCCTCCCCGGCACCGATTCACCCTCCAAGGCCAGGATATCCCGGACCATGTGCCCCCGCCGCTCGACTCGATAGACCTGTTTCTTCCCCGGATAGGTCTGCTTTCTGGCACTCAGCTTCAAGGTCGGGAACGGAATGCCGTCCCTCACCACTTCGCTCATCTTATAGACCACGTCCAGGCTTGGGGCGTCAGTGGACACGCTCATGGCCGTGCCGACTCCGAACGCGTCAATGGGAGCGCCCCGTCTGAGCATCTCCGCGATCCGGTCCTCAGTCAGGTTTCCGCTGGCGAAAATCTGGACCGACCGGAGGTTCTGCTGGTCGAGGACCCGGCGGACCTGCTTGCTCAGCACCACCAAATCCCCGCTGTCGAGACGGACCCCGCCGAGTCGGTGCCCACAACGTGATAATTCCCTGGCCACCAGGGACGCATGCCGTGCCCCTTGAACCGTGTCGTAGGTGTCGATCAGGAGGGTCGTACCCGAGGGATAGGATCGCGCGAACGCGCGAAAGGCGTCCAGTTCCGATGGGAAGGCCTGGACAAACGCATGGGCCATCGTCCCGAATATCGGAATGCCATAGACCTGTCCCGCCAAGGCATTTGAGGTGCCGGCGCAGCCCGCGAGGTAGGCCGCCCGGGCGACCTTCAAACCGGCATCCATCCCTTGCGTGCGCCGGAGGCCGAATTCCACCACCGGACGGCCTTTGGCTGCCTCCACCACGCGGGAGGCCTTAGTGGCGATCAGGCTCTGCAGGTTGATCGTGTTGAGCAAAAAGGTCTCCACAATCTGGACCTCGACGATGTTTCCGGTGACCCGCATCACCGGCTCATTGGGGAAAAACACGGTGCCTTCCGGCATCGCGTCCACCTCCCCACGGAACCGGAGGGTCCGGAGGTAGTTGAGGAAGGAGGAAGAAAAGTGGCCGGTGGACCGCAGGTATCGCAGGGCGGCCTCGTCAAAGGCAAGGTGCTTCAAGTAAAAGCAGGCCTGCTCCAGTCCGGCAAACACCAGGTACGACCGATCCGGGGGGAGGGTCCTCACGAACAGATCGAAGGTGGCGCGGTCTCGAGGACAGTGCTCGTGGTAGCTGGCCGCCATCGTCAGCTCATAGAGGTCCGTGAGCAGGGCCATGTTGGCAGGAGAGACAAAGTCAGGGCGCATGGTCGTCATCGAATTGGTGAAGTTGATTGCTGACTTCTAGGTACGACCTGGAAGGAGGGCTTTCTATCAGACTGCCGGGAGGGGGTCAACCACAGACCGTGCCGGGCATGACCATTTTAGGAAGGGAGCCACTTGATGGTGCAGCCGATCGCATGGGTCGCGGGTTCGGCCGGGTCGTCATCGCGGAGCAGGGCATCCAGAGCCTCCCGGAGGTATCGGCGCGTGACCTCATCGGGATTTTGCCAGTTGTCGTCGATCTTTCCCGTATATCGCAGACGGCGGTTCCCGTCGAACACGAAGAGTTGGGGCGTGTGGGTCGCCCCGTAGGAATGCGCGACGGATTGTGAAGCGTCCCGCAGATAGGGAAAGTTGAAGCCCTTGTCCTTGGCTCGCTTGACCATGTTCTCGAAGCTATCGTCCTTGTGGTGGAGGTCCTCATTCGAGTTGATGGCCACCAGCTGCACGCCCCGGTCGGCATAGTCCCGTTGGACAGCCACGAGCCGATCCTCATAGGCTTGGACATAGGGGCAATGATTGCAGGAAAACACCACCACGAGGAGGGATTTGTCGGTGAACCCGGACAGGCTATAGGTCTGCCCATCCACGGCAGGAAGGGAAAAATCTGGAGCGCTCTCACCTGGTCTGAGCGGCGGTCTGGTCATGCCCTCCCGATCACCCCTTGATCATTTTTTGGCTTGCGAAGGCGCGGGGTCTCCCTTTCCTCCCGCCTGGGCCTTGTGGGCGCCAGCCGGCGCATCCATCGCACAGCGGACTCCCAGCGTGAGGTCGCGGAAATCAGGGTCTGCGGACACCCGAGCCGTGGAACGGACTCCCGCGGGAACATCCGACCACGATCCGCCTCGAATCACGCGCCGCTCCCCTTCGGCGGGCCCCTTAGGATTCCGAGCCGGGCCCTTTTGATAATACTCCCGGTCGTAAAAATCCGCCACCCATTCTGCGGCGTTGCCGGCCATCTGAAAGGCCCCGTAGGGACTTTGCCCGCCGCCCTTGGTTCCATGCCGTACGCTCATGCCCCCTACCGTGCCGACCGGAATCAAGGTGATGGCGTAGCTGACCCACTGACCCCGGTTGTAATTGGCGATATCCACAAACGGCTGCATGTTGCCCCACGGGTACCGTCGCCCGTCGCCCCCCCGGGCTGCCTTTTCCCACTCGGCCTCGGTAGGCAATCGCTTTCCGGCCCATTTACAGTAGGCGTCGGCGTCCATCCAGGTCATCCCCACGGACGGCCGGTCGCCCGCAGTGTTGACGGAGTCTTGGTCCCAGAGCGGGGGGGCGGGATGGCCTGTCTCTTTTAAAAATTTAGCGTATCGGCTGATGGTCACCTCAAACTGGTCGATATAATAGCTGGCCAGCCAGACGGGATGTTCCGGGCGTTCATTGCTCAGGCCATCATTGCTCCCCATGATGAATTCGCCTTCCGGAACCAACACCATGGGCGCTTCGTCCTTGCCCATCGGGACCGGGTCATCGTTGGAGGCACCGGGTCCTCCCTGTTCTCCGGGCGGCTGCTCCGCAGCCACCGTCAGCAACCCAACTACGATCATCGCTCCGATCCGACTCCAGAGTCCCTTCGGCCTCATCACGCCCTCCCGTTCTGTCTCTGCTTCTTCCTTTGGATTCCGACTGGTTCCACTCCGAATCACAAGGGCCGGGCCCTCAAGATCGGGCTCCCGATCCGCTCCTCAAACTTTACCACGGTTTTCAGGCACGGGGAGCCCTGCGAGGTCGCAGGGGCAGGGGGCACCACGATCAGGCAAGAGAATGGTAGAAAGAGGGAGGGAAGTCAACACCCAGGCCGATCCTGGAGGTGACAGGCGGTGCAGGCCGATACCGGAGCACCCCCTCATAACCACAAAAGACCCCGGCTCCGTACAAGCAGTCTCCCTTTCGGAAAAGACGGTCCGGGGTTCTCAGGGGGTCGTATAGTTGGCGTCCCCAACGGGATTTGAACCCGTGTTGCCGGCTTGAAAGGCCGGCGTCCTAGGCCAGGCTAGACGATGGGGACGATTCCAATTCGAGGTTGAGACACATTCCCTGGC
>JBFFYZ010000270.1:0-3732 GCA_041568895.1 Nitrospiraceae bacterium | reverse complement strand
GCGTCCTTCCCGGCGAATTTGGCGAAGAAGGACCTGGTAGAGATGATGCGTTTCCGCGCCGCGGATGTGGGTCCACAAGGAGGAGCCAAGAACCCGGTCGGGCAGGGAATCCGCTCCGTTGGACTTGGCAAAGGTGATCCACCGCGGATTGACGAAAGCAATCCGATCGGCGGCGTCGACGCGGTGCACAAACGCGGGCTCGTCCGCAGGTTCCGGCCCGGCCATAGCCCCACCCTTTGCGAAGGGTTGTAAAAGTGGCCGTGACTGTTATTGGCTGAGCTCGAGGGCACACATCGTAGGAAGGCATTTTAGCATAATTTATGGAAGCGCCACCCGGCCTTTTGCATGACCCTCCCTGCTACCTTCTTTCCGTTTCTTGTACCAAAAGACAATAGGTAAACGGACCGGGCATACAGAATACTGGGGCAAGCGGGCTGCCCGTCGCCAAGTGGCGTGGCAGGAGGAGATGAATGCCCTGCACAGGGATGAGCCATACAGCGGAGCCGGGCCGCATCAAAGCACGCCGGGGGCCACGGACGGGATGGCGTGGAAACGACAAGAAGACAATCGTGCAGCCAAGGTTAGCCACGACGTCGTTTGTTGCGTCCTGGCTCCTGATTCTGGCCGGACTGATGCTGGTGGGCTGGTTAGCACCGCCAGAGGTTTTAGGACGGGACGTGCAGCCTGAGTCGCCCGAGAAGCCCGGTCCGGTGAAGACGGAGCCGCCGCAAGACCCTGGCCCGCTTTCCCCAATCCGTGAAAAATGGCGATCCCTGCAATCCGAGCTCCTGACGATCATTTCGGCGGATCAGGGCACGCATGAAACGGTGTTTCCGCGTCGTATCCAAATCCGCTATGAGTACCGGGACCGGCAAGATGGTTCCAGGCGGGACCGGGCCGTCTTGCGCATAGACACGCCGTTTCTCGAGAGATGGGTGCTGCGGGTTGATGCGCAATATATTGCGAACCATCCAGAGGCGGGGGGGTCCACTGAAACCGGGCTGGGGGACGTCCTTGTCCGCCTGGGCGCGCGGGTCTACCAGACTGCTCAGTTTTCCCTGTTTGCCGGAGGGGATGTCCGATTTGACACGGCGAGTGACCGCCAACTAGGGCGGGGTAAGAACCAGGTTGCACCCGGCGTCGCCGCGTCTATTCCGCTTCCCGAGGTAAATTCAATCATCTTTCCCTTACTCCAACACTGGCGTTCCGTTGGCGGGAACCCCGACCGGCGCAAGGTGAATTATACGGAAATTCGAGTGAGTTTGAATACCCCCTGGTCACAGGACTGGTGGACCAAAATCGACGCGGACACCCGTTTGGACTGGACCCGGAATCGGAAGATGGCCCTGTTGCTGGCGGGCGAAATCGGGCGAAAGCTGAACGCCAACTTCCGGATTTGGACGCGATGGGGAACAGGCCTGACCGGGCGCGGCGTGCCGGGAACCTATGATTGGGAGGGGGAAGTCGGGGTTCGATACATCTTCTGAAGACAACGCTCCCGTCGGGCCTTGCACCAAAGGACAATATCCAAGTTGCCCCGGCCTGCACCATAGTGAGGGTGGAGTCCAAGGGGACTTCACTATTCGGGCGGCGTCGGGCAGGTACCCGCCGCCAGTTGGCAGGAGGCACAGTGACAAAGGATGCTCTCATGACACGCGTGATGGTTGGTCTGTTGGTGTTTTTCGTCTGTGGACTCGCGAGCCATCTGCCGACGGCCTGGGCTGAAGGTCAGGCCGGTTCAGCCGGCGATGGCTGGTCTTTTACCGTAGCGCCCTATGGGTGGGCGGCCGGAATCAAGGGAACGGTGGACACGCTACCCAGATTTCCGAAGGCCAACATCGATGCCTCCATTTCAGATGTGATTGAGAATACGGATTTTGGATTCATGGCTTTGGGGGAGGCCCGAAAGGGTCGATTCGGGCTCCTGACCGATTTCATCTATGTCAAGTTATCCGCAGGAGGAGCAACGCCGGGCCCTTTTTTCTCCGGGGCCAACATCGATGTCGAAAATGCAATCGGTACGGTCGCAGGAACCTACCGCCTGGTCGAGGAGGAACAGGGCTGGCTGGATCTGGTGGCAGGGACCAGAGTCTGGTACGTGAATACCGACCTGACGCTGTCCCCGGGGCTGCTGGCTGGCCGATCGGTCTCCCACGCGCAAGCCTGGGCGGATGGGATTGCGGGGCTGCGGGGCCAAGCGAAGCTCGGAAAGGGCTTCTTTGCGACGGGTACCGCACTCCTCGGAGGAATCACCTCCGAGATCGTCGTCGATTTCTTCGGTGGGGTCGGGTATGCCTTCACCCAGCGGGTCTCGGCAGTCGCTGGGTATCGATACCTGAAAGTCGACTACAAACAGGGCAATGGAGATTTTGTTTACGATGTTCAAATGCACGGGCCGATTGTCGGAGCAATCTTTAGGTTTTGATCTGGACTTATACCCACAGAAATGACCTTTCGACCAGTTCATGTTCGACCATGTTCGCTGATGTTAGGCAAGGAGAATTGGAATGACAAAGAGTAGGGCCCAAATTCTTTTCAGTGTGTTAATTGCGATCCTGATGGCATTTCCGGTCCTTTCTGCCTCGGCTCAAGACCGGTCGGCCGACAACATGGATCTTGTGCGCGACAAAATGCGGGCAGATAAGAAGCTTTTGATCGCCGACAATATGGGACTGACCCAATCCGAGGCCAAAGTATTTTGGCCGGTCTATGAGAGCTATCAGAAGGACCAAGGCCATCTCACGAATCGGATGCTGAAACTGATTGAAGGCTATGCCAAGAACTATGAGACCATGACGGATACGGTTGCCAGAGTGCTGGTTGATGCCTATCTGCAAATCGAAGCGGATCGCCTGGCGCTGCGGAATGCCTATCTCCCGAAATTCCGGAAGGTCCTTCCTGAAACCAAAGTGGCTCGGTATTACCAGATGGAAAACAAACTTCAGGCAATCGTGAGCTTTGAGTTGGCTGAAAATATTCCATTGATCAAGTAAAAAACTAACATTGTAACGGTCGAACATAGGAGGGGTGATCATGGACATGAGACTTTTACTAACGGCGGTCTGCTGCCTGGCGGTGTCCGCCGCCTGTGCCAAAACCGAACAGGCTGGTGGGATGGGCAAGGCGGAACCGGCGGGGTTTATGAAAGATTACTCCATGCTCCAACCCGCAAAGGATGAGACCGAAGCCACACTGGTGTACCTCACCAAAGACACAGGCAAATTCAAGTCCTACACCAAGGTGCTGCTTGAGCCGGTTCAGATTTGGCAAGCGACGGCGGACCTCGATAGGGAAGATGCCAGGCACTTGGCCGAATTTTTGTGGTCCCGCCTCGATGAAGAGCTCCGCAAGGACTATCAGATGGTGCAAACCGCCGGACCAGGCGTGGTGCGTGTCCAGGCGGCCATCACAGAAGCGGGGAAAAGTATGCCGCTCCTGGATCTCGCCACAACTTTATACCCAGCAGCGCGTGTCATCTCCAAGGGGAAAGAGATGGCGATGGGCACCGAGTCCTTCGTGGGGAAAGCATCCATCGAGTTGAAGGCCACCGATTCTCAGAGCGGCGAGTTGCTGGGAGCGATGGTGGATCGTCGTGGGGGTGGAAAGTATGTCATGAAGGGCTTCCACCGCTTCACCGATGCGGAAGAGGCCTTCACCTACTGGGCCAAGAAAGTCCGGTGGCGGGCGTGCAAGATGCGTGGAGAAGCTACTTGCGAGATGCCCGAGGAATAG
>JBFFYZ010000269.1:0-3750 GCA_041568895.1 Nitrospiraceae bacterium | reverse complement strand
TGAAGGCGTGCTCGAGGGACGCGTCTCCCTCATGGGGCGAGAAAATCTGGATATCGCGCCAGGAGAAACAGACCAGTTCGGGGGAAAAGGCCGACACCACCTCCCGAAGCCTCTGGGCCCGCTCGGCTTGGGGATAGAGGGAGAGGTCCACGATGTGCTGTCGGACATCGGGCCGGCGCCGATGGATGAAGTCGGCGAGATAGGTCACCCCGATCGGGTACACCTTTTTGCACGGAAGGAAAACGTAGAGAATCGAGTTCATCTTGTTCAGGACTGAGGACTGAGTGCTGAGGACTGAGGTTTCCGGATCAGGGTTCTCTCAGTCCTCAGTCCTCGAACCTCAGCACTTTATTTGATCGCCACATGGATCGCCACGATCCCGCCGGTGAGGTTTTGATATGCCACCTCCCGGAAGCCCGCTTCCCGCAGCAAGCGACACAAGCCTTCCTGGTCGGGAAAGGTTCGAATCGACGCCGGCAGATACTGATACACCCCGGTGGTATCGCGGGCGACGGTGGTTCCCACCCAGGGCAGGAGCCGAAAGGAATACCAATCGTACAGGCGCCGCAGCCAGCCTTGGACGGGGCGGGAGAACTCCAGACAGACGAACCGCCCGCCCGGTTTGAGCACCCGCCGGATCGCTGCAAACGCATGGGTCAGGTTCCCGACGTTGCGGATGCAAAAGCCCGCGGTGACCGCATCGACGCTGGCGTCTCGGAACCCCAGCCACTCGGCGTTGGCGCGAAGGCAGGTCAGGCGACCACCCAGGCCGCACCGGCGGATTTTGCGGGCCCCTTCCTGCAGCATCGCGGCATTGAGATCCACCGCCACCACACGGCCCGACAAGCCCAGCCGTCGCGCCAGAAGCAGCGCCAGATCCGCCGTGCCGGCGCCGAGGTCAAGCGCCCAACCGGCCTCGACGGGAGGCACGCAGGCGACGGCGCGCCGTTTCCACCAATGGTGCAACCCGAAACTGAGCAGAGAATTGTTCAGGTCATACCACCGCGCGATCGCGGTAAACATGCCTTGAACCGCCTGTTCCCTGGCCGGCCCGGACCAGGTCGAGGCAGCAGGACCGACGGGGTCCGTCGTAGCGTGCTGCGTTGGGTGCGTGGAAAGGGTCGAATCCGACCCGGGTTCCGAAGCCGGAGGCTGAGCGGAGGGTTTTTCCTCGGTCTGAATCATTTCAAGGAGGTAGCACCCGGGTTATTCCTTTGTCAAGGCAAGCAGCCGGGGTCAAGGCAGGAAGGCCAACAGAGGGGCCTGTGGGGCGGCTTGCGGCTGGGGCGCACTTTCTTGCCTTTGTCAGTAGATGCCTCTACAATCTCTCCCTAGGCGTAACCCCTTCAGAAGGCTGGAGTACGGGGGAGGCCCACCCAGAGGTGATCGGAACCTTGGGCTGGAAAGCCCGGGTCCGTCCGGAGGCCGGCATCATTCATGAGTGAAGACCACTCCTCATCCCCCGAGTCCAGCCAGGACCGTCGCCGACAGTGGCGGCGGCAGGAAGACCGGCGGCTCCTCCAGCGGGAACGAGAACTGGAGGTGGCCAGACGGGTCTGTCAAACCCTCTTTAACCAGATTAATCCGGACAAGTTGATCGAGCAGGCGCTCTGCAGCGCGCTGGACGTGGTCAATGCGGAGGCCGGGTCCATCCTGCTCGCGGATCAGGAAATGCGGATGCTGGTGTTCCGCCATGTCGTCGGGCAAAAGGCGCACCTGCTGCGGGGCACGGCCATTCCTTGGGATACGGGGATCGCCGGAGCCGTGTTCTCCACCGCGGAGCCCGAGATCGTGCCCGACGTCCGGAAAGATCCGCGCCATTACCAAGCTATCGACGCCCTGACCGGGTTCAAGACCCGGGACATGATCGTCATGCCCCTGATGCAATGGGGCGGCCAACCGATCGGAGTCCTGGAAGTCCTCAACAAACGTCAGGGGTATCTCAACCAGGAAGACGTCGCCATCCTGACCATTATCTCCGCGTTGTCCACGGCCGCGATCGAGCAAACGCGCCTGTTCGAAGAGGCCAAGCTCGCGGAGGTCATTCACCGGCTGGGCGATATCAGTCACGACGTGAGTAACCTCTTAAACCCGGTGATTCTGAGCGCGTCGATCGTCCGCGGTGAGATCGATAAGCTGCTGGCCGAGTTGAAAGAGGATGAACGGGATTCCACGGTCAAGAGCCTGAGGCTGTGCAAAGATGCAAGCGGGACCCTCCGGGACAGCGTGCGGCGCATCCGGGACCGCATGCAGGAGGTGACCGACTGCTTGAGGGGGATGCACAATCCTCCGCGGTTCAGCCCCTGCCAGGTGGAGGATGTCGTGGATCAGGTGGTCAAGGCGTTGGGATTTCTGGCCGAGCAGCGAGGCATCAAGCTGATCCGGGAAGGGCTCGAGTCGGTGCCCCCCATCCTTGCCGATGAACAGCGTCTGTACACGGTCTTTTACAACCTGATCAACAACGCCATTCCGGAAATTCCTAAAGGTGGTTCCGTGACCATCCGGGGGCAGGTCGATAGCCCGGCAGGCCAGGTGCTCCTGTCCGTGTCCGACACGGGGCGGGGCATGCCGTCGGAGGTCCGGGATAGTTTGTTTACCGGCCACGCCATCAGCCGGAAGCCCGGGGGCACGGGGTTGGGGACCAAAATCGTGAAGGATGTGGTGGATGCCCATGGCGGAACCATTATGGTCGAGAGCGCGGAAGGTGAAGGCACCACGTTTTACCTCCGGCTTCCGTTCCGCCAGTCTGACGCCCAAGCCACCTGAGACTCTGTCCGGTGATGCCTTTCGATCCTGCCTGATCTCCTCTCCTCATTTGTTCCCGAAACTCCCGTTTCTGTACCCTTGACAGGAGGGGGGTGATGGGTCTAGGTCATCCCTATGATGCCTTCCTGGAGAGAATCCCATGCACAATGACAGCCCTCGAGTGACATTCGGCGTGACATGCTGGTGGGCCCCCCCGTTAAAAACAGGCGGCGGGCGGAAGAATACCACCATTCTACTGGCGAGCCTTCTGCTGCTGGTGGGGTGCGCCGCGATTACGGGATACGACCCCACGTCCTACAAGACCGCGACCGACCTCAAGGCCGAGGCCCTGGTCCTGATTGAAAAAGCCACGGATCCGCCGGGGCCACACAAGGGGGCGATCGATGGCTTGCGGGTGAAGTTACGGCAGGCCTGGGAATACGAGAAGGGCAAAGGCAGCCGGAATCGCTTCACGAGCGAGCAGTGGCGCCTGATGATCGACCCTCAGGGCAACTTGTTGGGCGGGTTCCTGGCCAAGTGGGAATCGTCCGGCGCCGGGTTCGGTGACGCGTTTCTCCAAGGCGTGTCCAAGAACGTGGGCGACGCCTTCGACCGAATCATCGAATTGGAAAGCCACAAGGTGAAAGATTAGGGGCCTGGCCAGGGAGGGCCGTACCATGTTCAACTTCGATAAATTTTTCAAAGAGCTGAAAGACGGCGTCAAGGACATGGCCAAGCGGGAGGCGAAGGATTTCGTGAAGGAGGCCACCGCGGACAGCAAGGAGTTTCTGGATACGGTCAAGGATGACTTGAAAACCTGGTCGGAGCAATTGGCGCGCGGTGAGCTGACCAAGGACGAGTTCGAGTTTCTCCTGGGAGGCAAGAAAGACCTCGCCAAGATGGAGGCGTTGAAGCAGGCCGGCTTGGCCGCCGTGAGGGTCGACCGCGTGCGGACGGCCCTGCTCGATTTGGTGATCGCGGCGGCGACGAAGAGCGTGTAGCGGG
>JBFFYZ010000268.1:0-3761 GCA_041568895.1 Nitrospiraceae bacterium | reverse complement strand
TCTACGTCGACCTCTGGCGAAAAGCGGTCCGCTATGATCCCCGAAGGGGCACTCCTATGGTGTGGCTGGTCACGCTGACCAGAAACCGGGCGGTGGAACGGTTTCGATCCCGTCCAGCCCCCGCACAGTCCGGCTCGGAACAAAAAGACAGGGGCTCAGCGGAACGGGACTCGGCTTCGAGTCCGGCACCGAGAGGCACGGCCGGTCCGGACGATGTCCGGTCCGTGGTCACCCAGACGTTGGGAAGTCTGTCGGATACCCAGAGGCAAGCCTTGGAGCTGGCCTATTTCCAGGGGTGGACCTACGCAGACGTGGCTGCCCGGCTGAACGAGTCCCAGAATCGAATCAAGGCCGCCCTCGTCGTGGGACTCAACACCCTCAAGAGCACGTTAGGTACTGCCTGGGATCAGGACAACCGCGATGCCACATGAACCCTTCGAAGACATGGTCCCGTTGTATGCGGTCGGCGCCCTCGACCGCCAGGAACGGCAAGTTCTGGAATCGCACCTGCTGACCGGCTGCGGTGCCTGCCATAAGGACTTGCGTCAATACCAGGCCGCCGTCGGGCTGCTGCCTTTTCAGATGCCGGTTGTGCCGGCACCCGCCGAACTCAAGTCACGCCTCAAAGCCGCGCTGGCCCCAGACCCCTCTCAGCATTCCACTCATTCTTCCGCCTCCGCTCCCAAAACGGCTCCCCTTCACGAGGGGATCAGGTTGCACGGCCCCAAACCGTCCTGGATCGCACGGTACGGAAGCCCGATGTTGACGTTCCTTTCTTTCATCGTCCTTGGAGGCGCCCTGTTCTATGGCTGGACCGTCCGCTCCCAGGTGACGAGCGAACTGGCCCAGCGACAGGATTTGGAAGGCGCCCTCCGGAAAGAAACCGCCCGCCTGGCCGCCCTCCAACAGCAGGTCAACGAGCAGGAACGGTTGCTTGCCGGGCTTCGGCTGGAGTTCGGCCAACGGACGGAGAACATGAGCGAACTGCGGGACACCCTCATTACGCACGAAGTGGAGTTGGAGCAAACCCGCCTGTTGCTGACCAAACGGGAGCAGGAGGTGGCCGGATTGAAGCGCAACTTGGTGGAACGGGATGAAATGCTGCAGTTCCTTCGCAGTCCCCGCGTGGAAGCCATCAGGCTGAACCCGGCGGAAGGGTCCAGGTTGGCCGGCGGGCTCATTTTGTACGATCCCGAGACCCGAAAAGCCCTCTTCTATGCGTACAACCTGCCTCCCCTGCCGGAAGGCCGTTCCTATTATCTGTGGGCTTTTGTGGGCCGCCCGACTCCG
The DNA here is from genome assembly GCA_041568895.1 of Nitrospiraceae bacterium. GTDB lineage: Bacteria > Nitrospirota > Nitrospiria > Nitrospirales > Nitrospiraceae > JBFFYZ01. The sequence goes on along the minus strand of JBFFYZ010000268.1, from coordinate 2,471 downwards.
TTGGGGATTTTCACGGCGGACGCAGGCGGGAAAAGCCGGCTCATCATCAGAACCATGCCCCACCCCTCCGTGATCTCCAAGCTGGCTGTCAGCGAGGAAGCGAGCGAGGGCAGTCAGGAACCGACCGGAACCCTCGCTCTGGTCGCTGACTTGTGACGGCGGAAACAGCCTTCCGATTAGGTGTAACGCTCACCCTCTAACGACCCCCAACAGGTTTCGGCTACGAAGGGCGTTTCCTAACGGAGGCGTTTTGACTTGACAGGACTCCTTCCCCCCGACTACAAGGACCGGATTTCTTCGTTTTACGATGTTTATTCCGGATTCAGGGTCGAAAAGTGACCATTTCGTGGCCCAAGGATGGTGTCCACTCGTCCCGTTGGCTGAATCGGCCCGGCGCCTCCCCCATGGTTTTTCGCACGCTGGGGCTCGGTCTCATGGCCCTCTTGTTCATGGCGGATCCCGGACAGGCCCTGGAAAAGTATGGCCGCCCGCTGCCGGCCATCGGCGAGAGCGAGGAGGGCGGTGCCGTACACCCGGAACCGGAGGAGCATTGGCTGCGCGGATACCTGCTGACCAGCGCCTTTATCGAAAACCCCACGTTCGCCGCCCGCCCGAACAATACCGGCCTGGTGGGCGCGCGCCACATGGTGCACCTGGAAACGGACCTCTACCAGCAATATCTGGGTTTTTACACCGATCTGAATTTCTTCTCGGACCGGGAAAACGGATGGATCGAGCTCTCCGAGTTTGACTCCACCTTTGCCTTCACGGGAGCGGTCAACCAGTTCGGATGGCGACTCCAGTACGAACGGGACGCCCCATTGGACTCCAGCGGCCTGGTCCAAAGTTACGCGGACACGCTGGCAACCTATACCGCACCCTCTGCGAACCAGTCCCGATGGTGGCGAACCCATTTCCCGAAACAAAATTTCACGATGTACGCCGGTGTCGGCTGGCTGTTTCACAACGAATCCTATTTTGCCCGACCGGACAACACGGGCCGGGCCCTGTTCCGGTACGTCGCTCACGCCGATTTGGACCTCTACAAAAACCGGGTGGTGCTGTACGCTGACGTGAACGTGTTTACCGACCGCAGCGCGGACAACCCGGTCGGGCCCTCGGAGCTGGATTGGATTCTCGGGCTCGCCTTGCGCTGGCAGAACGTCGAGCTCAGCCTGTCCCATGAGCGGGATCTGCCGGTGGACCGATCTGGCCTGGTTCAGCGCTATACCGCCCTTCAACTCCGGTATCAGTTCGAATGGACCAAGCGAAAAGGGGGCGGGAGCAATTAGGGTGCCCCTCCCTTGGCCCCACGGACTTCTCCGTACGGGTTGGCTATGGTATGATACGGCCGGTTCTGACATCGTCATACGTTCGAAATGGCAAAACGTCGTCAAGTCTCTCATGGAGAGCGATGATCGGACTTTCGTCATGATGACCGTTGACCTTTAGACGAGGCTTGGAGGATGTCCTTCATTTCGGAAAAAGACTTGGAATATATGCAGTTGGCATTGGAGCAGGCCAAGCTGGCTCCGGCATTGGGAGAGGTCCCGATCGCGGCGGTCCTCGTCTCGGAGGGACAAGTGTTGTCCCGGGTCCACAACTTCCGGGAAATTTGGCAGGATCCCACCGCGCACGCTGAAGTCGTCGCCATTCGGGAGGCGGCCACCAGATTGGGCACCTGGCGGCTGACCGGCACCACCCTTTACGTCACGGTCGAGCCCTGCTCCATGTGTACCGGCGCGATTATCCAGTCCCGGATCTCCCGGGTGGTGTTCGGAGCGCGGGATCCCAAGGCGGGAGCCTGTGGGTCCGTGTTCAACCTCCCCGACGAGCGGCGCCTGAATCACCGGGTCCAGGTCATCGGTGGGATCCTCGAACGGGAAAGCCAGGACCTGATTCAGACGTTCTTCCGACGGTTGCGGGATGGATTGGATGAGCCGGCCGGCAACGGGGATGGTTCTCTGCTTGTGAACCGGTAACAGAGCGGTGCGAGATGAGCCGACCAGAGGCACCCAGACGAAGCCGCTGAGGTATTTTCTCCGGGCGTCAAGATCGATGCATGACGCCCGGTAGCGCGAGCGAGGTGGAGAGGTCGGGGACGCAGACTAAGCCGCTAAGGTGCTTTCTCCGCGCGTCAAGAGCGATTCCAGGACGCGCGGCCCAGCAAGCTCGGGGTGGAGAGGTGCGAGAGTGGCCGATTCGGGCGGTCTCGAAAACCGTTGTCCCGAAAGGGACCGTGGGTTCGAATCCCACCCTCTCCGCCACACCGCGCTTGCGAGATCGAGCGCCATGGGATTAGTCCTGGCGCGAGAGTAGCACACCTCCAGTAGGCCCTTCCAATATGTTTGGCGCGACAGAAGCCGTTGGTTCACCAGCGGACAGGCAGTGACGCGCCAGCAGTACCAACAGGTCGCGGCGGTTAATCACCGGAAAAGGTGTCGCGTCCCGCGACTTCAAATGTGACTGAC
>JBFFYZ010000267.1:0-3773 GCA_041568895.1 Nitrospiraceae bacterium | reverse complement strand
TATCCATCTTCGGGGTTTCGTTTCACACTTGACGTCTCACGTCTTACGTCTCACGTCTGCAGACGCCATTGACAAAGCGCAAAGCCAGCGGAGAGAATGCGCTCCATGGCCGAATCCTCAAAAAATCCTCCGGATCCCAAGGCGGGCTCCCCCAGCCCTGCCCCGGCGCCTGCGGCCTTAGCCGACATCCCCGACCGCCAATGCACCTGGTGCAAGGTCCCCATGGTGAAACGGCTGGTGGGCGGAGGCAAGTTCATCCACTACACCTGCCCCACGTGCATCTTCCAACACACCTCGAAGCGGGAAGAAAAAAAAGAGGAAAAATAATCCGCCGCTGCCGCCTGGAAACCTCCAGATGGCATGCGAAACCCGTGCCTCAGAAGACAATCGAGCAGGCGGTTTCCTAAGATTATCGTCTCGCGAAAGCCGTTGATTTCGAAAGTCATCCCAAGCTTTCGCGTTCTTGACAAACCCGATAGATCGACTACATTTCATCATGACGTGTAGCGCGGAATCTTTATCGTTTTTTTATCCTTCGACCGAAAATATTTGCGACCGAAAATTATGCGGCCTTCTTCGCTGGACCCAGCGCGCTGGCCTCAGCGATAGAGCAGGAACCGATTGAAGCCCTCCATCTGTGATCCCACTTTTCAGGATTCCCGCCCCGGCAGGCTGACCTGGCTGTTGGTCAGCCAACCCCCTCCCTAACCGCCTTCCCTGTTCCGGCCGTCCGGCTTCGTTCGCTCGGCAACATGACCCGTGGTTCTGAACCAAAGGGCCCCATGGCGACGCCTCTCAAAGTCATGATTCTGGAAGACCAGCCCAATGACGCCACCCTCATGGTGGAGGAACTCCAACGGGCCGGGTTCGTTCTCCAGTGGCAGCGGGTGGAGACCGAGTCCGACTTTCTCGCCAATTTGAAACCGGAGCTCCACCTCATTCTCGCCGACTTCTCCCTGCCGCAATTCGACGCGCAACGGGCCCTCGCGCAACTGCATCGCAGCGGCCTGGAGATCCCGTTGGTCGTGGTGTCCGGAAGCATCGGGGAAGAGTTGGCGGTGGCCTGCATGAAGGAGGGCGCCGCCGATTACCTCCTGAAGGACCGATTGGCCCGCCTGGGCCCTGCGGTCACCCAGGTCCTGGACAAGAAGCGGCTTCAGAAGGAGAAGGCGCAGGTCCAGAAGGCCCTGGCCGAGAGTGCGGAGCGCTACGAGCTCGCCGTCCGAGGCGCCAACGACGGCATTTGGGATTGGGACCTCTGTGCCAAGGAAATCTATTATGCCCCGCGCTGGAAGGCCATGCTCGGGTACCAGGAACACGAGATCACCAAATCGCCCGACGAGTGGTTCACCCGGGTCCATCCCCACGACGCCGAAGGGCTCCAATCCGACCTGAAGGCGCACCTCGAAGGCTGGACCCCGCACTTCGAGCACGAATGCCGCCTCCGCCACCAGGACGGCACCTACCGGTGGATGGTGGTGCGGGGCCTGGCCGTGCGGAAGCCGTCCGGGGAGGCCAAGCGCATCGCGGGGTCCATCACCGACGTGACCCAGCGCAAGCAGGCCGAAGCCCGACTGCTCCACGATGCCTTTCACGACGTGCTGACCGGCTTGCCGAACCGGACCCTGTTTCTGGACCACTTGGGGCTCTCCATCCAGCACTTGCGGCGGCGGGTGGACTACCGGTTCGCGGTCCTGTTCCTGGACCTGGACGACTTCAAGACCATCAATGACGGCCTCGGCCACTCGGCGGGGGACCAACTCCTCATGCAAGTCTCGAAACGGCTGACCCGATGCCTGCGGCCCGGCGACACCGTGGCGCGGTTCGGCGGGGACGAGTTCGCCATCCTCCTGGACGACGTGAAGGATTACAGCAACGCGACGCGGGTAGTGGACCGGATCTACCAGGAGCTCATGATTCCCTTCGACCTGGGCGGACCGGAAGTCTTCACCAGCCTCTGCATCGGGCTGGCGTTCAGTTCCCCGGAATACACCAAGGCGGAGGACATCATCCGGGACGCCGACACCGCGATGTATCGAGCCAAACGACTCGGCAAATCCCGCTTCGTGGTGTTCGACTCGGACATGCACATTCAAGCCGTCACGCGGCTGCTGCTGGAGACCGATTTGCGGCGGGCGCTGGAGGCGCGGGAATTCGTGACCTACTTTCAGCCCGTCGTCTCGCTGGAATCCGGCCACATCAGCGGATTCGAGGTGCTGTTACGCTGGCAGCATCCGGAACGGGGCCTCCTGGTCCCGGCGGAGTTCCTGCAGGTGGCCGAAGAAATCGGCTTGCTCATGGCGGTGGGCCATTGGGTGCTGGAGGAGGCCTGCCGGCAGACTCAGGAATGGAAGGACCTCGGGTATGCGCCCGAGGAGATGACGATCACGGTGAACCTGTCGTGCAAGCAGTTCCTGCGCGTGGACTTGATGAAGCAGATTCACACGGCCCTGGCGCAGACGGGGTTCGATCCGAAGAGGTTGGGGCTGGAGATCACCGAGACGGCCATCATGGAAAACACGGAATCGGCCCGCGACACGCTCCGGCAGATCAGAGGCGAGCACATCAAAATTTACATGGACGATTTCGGCAAAGGCTACTCGTCACTGAGTTATTTGCAAAGCCTGCCGATCGACGTGTTGAAAATCGACTACTCGTTCATCAGCCGGATCGCCGACTCCCAACAGGACCTGGAAATCGTCCGTACGATCATCACGCTCGCGCACAATCTGGGCATGCAGGTGGTCGCCGAAGGGGTCGAAACGGACAAGCAATTGGAGATCCTCCGCACGCTGCGCTGCGAATACGCCCAGGGCCACCTCTTCGCCAAGCCCCTGGCCTACCACGCCGCTGAAACCCTCCTCAAGCGCCGCCCGGTGTGGTGACCAAGACCTAGGCAGGTCTAACGCCTAAACCCTTTATTTCCCCTCTCCAATTTATTCCCGGATTCCCCCTGAATTTCGCCTACAGCTTTGTTCAAAAAGAGTTGGCTACAATGCTCACCGAGGGCGGTGCGGCCCATCCTTCGCCATCGTCTTCCCAGAAGTCGTTGATTCTCTTTGCCTGAAATTGAATTCAAAAATACCAACGGGGAGGGTTGCAATGAGGCCATTGATGTGGCAAGGGTGAGGGTGCAGTGAGGAGGCCGGCGCGTGAGTCACCCGACGGTGATGTCCGAGCCCGTGAGAGCGAGAGTTTGGGGCTCGCCACAATCACCGGCGCAAGGGGGATGCTCGTGATTTCAATGGTGATGAAACCGTTGAGGGGGTATTCACGATGGCCAGGCCTGGTTGTGTTGACAAGCCGTCCTGTAACAGGATCAGAAAACCGTTTGCACGCGGGTGGTATCACGCCTTAGCCTTCGCTTTGACCTTCGTCGCGGCCCTTGGGGGCCCATCCGGCATCTTCGCCGCCACCGCGCCGATCCGTCTCAGCGATTCTGCTCATCATACCCAACTCCAACAGATCGCCGTTTCGGGGAAGCATGTCTATGTGGTGTGGCAGGATAACCATGTGGGATTGGGCGACGTATTCATTGCCAGAAGCGACGACAAGGGAGACACCTTCCCCGAGGACGAAAGATTGAACATCAGCGACACGCCCGGTAATTCAGTGTCTCCACAGGTAGCTGCATCAGGTCAATATGTGTTCGCGGCTTGGAGGGAGACTATCCCTTACGGGGGCGATCACGTCCTGTTGGCCTACAGCACAGACCATGGAATGACTTTTAGTATACCTGTCGACCTTAGCGCCTGCCCTTACGGACCCAATAT
>JBFFYZ010000266.1:0-3784 GCA_041568895.1 Nitrospiraceae bacterium | reverse complement strand
TGTTCGGCGTCAGCGAGTTTACCGCCCGACTGCCTTCCGCGGTCTTCGGGGTCGCCCTGATCCTCCTCCAGTACGGCTTTCTCACGCGGGTCCGGGATCCCGTCGTCGGCCTGTTGGGGGCCCTCATGCTCCTTCTGAACATCGAAATCGTGGCCATCGGACGCATGGCCCTGACCGACAGCGTACTGGTCTTTTTCACCACCCTGGCCCTGTATGGGTTTTGGCTGGGCCTCCATGGAGAGGGCCGCGCCCGGCACTTCTTCTGGCTGCTCTACCTGGGCATGGCCTTGGGGACCCTGACCAAGGGCCCGATCGGCGTAGCCGTGCCCCTGCTCGCGATCGTGCCCTATCTCACCCTGACCCGCCGGTGGGGCCAATTCTGGCAGCGCGGCTTCCCCCTCGCCGGAACGGCGGTATTTCTAGGGCTGGCCCTCCCCTGGTACGGGGCCATGTTCGCCCTGCACGGAGCCTCCTACAGCGCCTCGGCCCAGGCCGACACCCTGGGGCGGTTTCTGGATGCCATGGAAGGGCACGGGTTCACCCTCGGGTTTTACCTTCCGGTCCTGTTCTTCGGATTTTTTCCCTGGAGCGGGCTGCTTCCCTTCGGTTTGTATCAGGTTTACCAAGGGTGGCGAGCAGTGAAGGCCGCCTCTCCCCCGGAGGAGGGCATCTCGAAATTCCGAAGACGCTTCACCCTGCCCGGGAGCCGATTGACGCCGGCTCAGGAACTGGACCTGTTCGCAGGCGTCTGGGTCGTGGCGGTATTTCTGTTCTTCACCCTGTCCGCCACCAGGCTGCCCCACTACATTGCGCCCCTGTTTCCGGCAGCGGCCATTGTGGCAGCTTCCTATTGGCACCGGTATCTGGGCGATCCGGCCACTCCGGGCATGCGGGGAGCGCTTCGTACCCTCATGGGCCTGGGCTATCTCCTCGGGTTTGCCCTGGCGGCCGGGCCGTTTCTCTATTCACACTTTGCCAACCAGATTGCCAAGGAGTTTCCGATGGCCACCCAGGTCGGGTTGGGCCCCGGTCCCTACATGGCAGGCCTCGTCATGCTCGTGGGCATGGGAATGGTGGGCTATTTCGGCCTGTCAGAGGAGCGCCGAGCGGGAGCCTTCTGGGCGGCAGGGGGCACCATCGTCTTGGTCTGGCTGGTTGCGATCCAAATTACCCTGCCTCGCGTGAGCCGGTATTTCGTGGCGCCGCCTCAGGAATTGGCCTACACGGCGGGCCTGAACCTGGGTCCGGAGGATCGCCTGATCCTCTACGGGCCGTCGCGCCCGTCCCTGGTGTTTTATGCCAAACACAAGGCCATTGTCGTCCGCCGGGGACAGGAAGAGGCCATGCAGCCGCATCTCACCCAGCCGGGCCGAACGATGATCCTGCTGCCGGCGGCCCTGAAATCCCAGCTGCCCCCCGAAGCGGCCTCCTATCCGGTCCTCCTGGAGCGCTACGGCTATCTCCTCATGGCCAACGAATCCATGGTCCAGGAACCGGCCGGCGGCCGACCCGCTCCTCCGCAAGCTCCGCCCTTTCATCCCTTTCCCTGAGACCCAGAACAACGTTGGGAAGGCCAGAGGAAGGGTGTCACCCCGAGGGAGACGACCGCTCACTGAAGGGGCAAGACCCCTTGCAGCCCTTGAAGCAGGACCACGGCGAGCCCCCACGCCCCCGCCACCAGCAGTTCGGTGACCAGCCCGTACGCCCCGGAAAGGCGCACGGCCCTGTCCAGAGACCCGGAATCCTCCTGAGTCCCAGGGCCCCCTGCCCTCCAGACGGCCAGACCCTGTGCCAAGACGACCACGCCGACCAAAACCGTGATCAACAGCGAGCCCGTGGTGAAAGCCACACCGATCCCAATGGCTCCATTGGCCCACCAGGGCACCGACCCGACCCGGGAATTCCTGGAAACGGTGTGCGCTTCAGGAAGATCGACAGGGGAAAAAGATGCAAGGACGCCTGCCGGCCAGAGGCGAGCCCTGAGACGGAAGCCTATCCCCACGGCCATCAAGGCGAAGCCGAGAAACATCAGGGGAGATGACGACCCAGTCACAGGAGCCCCCTGGGTCATGGTCCATAAGACGGCAAAGATCCCGACCAGGAAAGGCGTGACCCGCACCAGCCCGTACTCCAGGGATTTGCGCCATTGATGGATTGGATTGGCGACGAAGATGCCGAGCAAGAATCCCAAGATGGCCCCGACCAGGACATCGGTGGGAAAGTGGGACCCTCGAACCACCCGGCTCATCGCGACCCCACCGGCAAGTCCATAGACCACCCAGGCGGCTCGAGGGAAATGCCTGGCGAGGACAGCCGCGACCGCAAAGGAGGCGGCGGCATGCCCCGACGGGAAGGAATCCAGACCGGACTCCAAAGAGGGGGCCAACAGCACCTGATCCGAGTGGGCAAAGCGAGGTCGCGGTCTGCCGATACCATGCTTCAGCCCCTGGACCAGGACCCCGGCAGCCGCGTGGGCGATGAGGCTTTCCAGGCCGGCCTGAAGCCAGCGGGTCCGCTTCAGCGCGACGCCGACACCCAGAATCCCGCCGCTGATCCCCACCAAGACCCAGCCGCTGCCGAGGCGATTTCCGAGGTTGCCGAGCGATTCCATCCACTCGTTGTGGAGAGACCGGATGAATCGGACGAGCGGCATGTCCAACGGCCAGAGGGTCCAGAACACGATGGCAAGCACAAGCGTGGAGAGGAGGGCAGGGAGAACCGAAGTGGCAAGTGGCGAGGGACGAGGGACGGAGGATAGATCGCTTACTGTTCCCGGGGCCTTATCCATGACCTGTCATTTGGATCTGCCATATGGACCTGTCACTTGTCACGCGTCACTGGGTCACGGCACCCATTCGGCAAGAAAAATGTTGAACTCCCCCCGTTCCTGGGCATGACGGTCAGACACCCACACCAGTTGCGTGCCGTCGGGAGAGAACATCGGAAAACTATTAAACCGGCCCTGACCGGTGATTGGCTCCAAGCCGGTGCCGTCGTCGTTGATCAGATAGAGGTGGAACGCAGAGCCTCCGGGCTCTCCATTGGATGCGAACATGATCCGCTTGCCGTCGGGATGAAAATAGGGTGCAAAGTTCGACGCCCCATTTTTGGTGACTTGCCGCTTGCCAGTCCCATCCGCATTCATGATGAACAGTTCCAGCTGGCCGGGCTCGACCAAATTCTGGGCCAGAAGGGCCCGGTAGGCGTCGACGGCTTCCAGGTCCGTGGGGTGGTGGGCACGATACACGATCCGCTTGCCATCCGGGGAGAAAAAAGCACCGCCATCGTAGCCCACTTCATTCGTCAAGCGCCGGACATGCGTGCCGTCCAGGTGCATCGTGTAGAGATCCAGATCGCCGTCCCGAACGGAGGTAAAGACCATGGTTTTCCCGTCCGGCGAAATCGTGGCCTCGGCGTCATAGCCTGGCGTGGCGGTCAACCGTTGGACCTGCTGCCGGTCGATGCGGGCGGAGAAAATATCATAGTCATCCAGCGCCCACCGATAGCGTCCCTCCCGCTTGGGCTTTGGGGGGCAGCCCATGCCGGTCAAATGGGTGGAAGAATACAATACGCGGCGGTCACCCGGATAAAAATACCCGCAGGTGGTCACGCCGGCCCCGGTGCTCACGAGCCGAATCTTGCCGGTCGCCAGGTCCATGACGTACATCTGATAGCAGCCCAAGCGGGCGCCGCTGGGGGACTTCACCGGGTCGGCGCCGTCCGCACTCCAATTGTTCGTGGACTGGAAGATGAGTTTGGTGCCGTCGAAGGAAAAATAGGCCTC
>JBFFYZ010000265.1:0-3787 GCA_041568895.1 Nitrospiraceae bacterium | reverse complement strand
GTGTTCTGGCTGTCGGCGTTCCTGCTGTTCTGGATCAGCAGCCGGAGTCAACAGGCATCACCGGTCCAACATGTGGTCGACGCGACCGATCCAGGGATGATGCCGACGACCTCGCGGGAGGCCCAGCCGCTATGACGGGGGGGCGGAGCGGGTGGTCTTTTCGGATCGGACTGGGAGCGGGGACCTTTCTGTTGGTGCTGGCGTTGATCGGCGCGGTGGCGGTCATCGCGCAACCGAACGGCGTGCCCGCCCTCCTGATCCTCGAAGATTTTTCCGCCACCGATGGGGATGGGTTCCCGAAGGGCTGGGAGGCCCAGCGCAGCAAGGACAAAGCCAAGCAGAGCTATGGCGTAAAAGGCGACCAAGGGAAGGCCTATTTGGCGGCGAACAAGGCCGACCAGCGGGTCTACAAGCGGATCGCCTGGGACCCGAAAGCCCATTCCATTCTCACGTGGCGTTGGCGGATCCAATCGGCGCCGGAAGGGACCGACCTGGTCGCGGCGGTGTACGTCTCTCTCGATACCGACTTGATGGTGATCCCGGTGTCCACCAAATATGTCTGGAGCGCCACCAAGGCCAAAGGTACCCTGGAGGAGGGTGGCCTGTTCGGCGCCTCGGAAATCGTGCTCCGGTCAGGTCTCCAGCCGGTTGGGGAATGGGTCGAGGAACGAGTGAATGCCTATGAAGATTTCAAGCGAATCCATGGGCATGAACCGGCCGAGAAAGCCTGGGGGATTTCCCTGTTGGGGGGATCCGGCGTCGAAGTCGATTTCGGCCCTCTGTCGGCCTCGAAACCCTGATCTCACTCCGGTCGGTCCGCACGAGAAAGGCATTCCATGGTTCCCTCGCAGGTTCCCCCGGCCGGTTTTTCGGTCTGCACCCTCCTCGACGTGGTGTTCGGGGCCGCGGTAATGGGCACGGTCGGGACCATGATCGGGTTGATCATGGGAGGCAGTGTGTTTCCGGTGGCGACCGGTCTCGGGTTAGTGCTGGGAGCTGTGGTCGGAGTGCTTGGTGGCCGCCGCTTCCTCATCAGCATTTTGATTGGCACCGTCCTGGGCGGGGCCCTGGCTTGGGCTCTCGTCGGCCCGGACAAGGTTTCAGTCGGGGCTGGAGCCGGCGCCGCGATGGGCGGATTTCTCGGCGTTCAAATTTCCATGCTCTTGGATACCTGGGCGGAGCGCAAAGGGGAGGCCCGCTCTCAAGAGGAAGGTTCGCAAGAGGAGCAGTCGGGGTAGGCAGCCATTTAATTCGAACGTACCGAACGTGCGGGAGCCCCACCTGGCGCCGGAGGAAATCGACGGGGGACTATGGACAATAAAGGCGTGTTGATCGGAGCGATCGTATTTGTGTTTGCCTCGTTTATCCTGATGATCGTGGGCCTGGTGTACGAGTCCTACAAGGCCAAGAAGCAACGCGAATTGGCTGCATCGGTGGCCACGACCGATGTCCAGCCGGTGAAGACCGTCGCGCCCCAGGACTATTCCATGTACAAGACTCTCATCGGAGACGAAGGACGAGAGATGGTCCAGATTCCGGAAGGCCCTTTTACGATGGGGAGCCATGAAGGGGACCCGGATGAAGCGCCGGTGCATCAGGCCTACCTGGCTTCGTTCTACCTCGACAAAAAAGAGGTGACGCAGGGGGAATATGACCGTTTTGTCCGGATGACGAAGCGGGCGAAGCCGATGGTTCCGGTGTTTGAGGACGATCTCGGTAAAATCCTCAAGCCGGAGCTGCCGGCGGTCGGGGTCTCCTGGCCGGACGCCTTTGCCTACTGCCGATGGGCCGGCAAGCGCCTGCCGACCGAGGCCGAATGGGAAAAAGCAGGAAGGGGCGAAGGCCGGCGCCGCTACCCGTGGGGCGATGAGTTCGTGAATGGGCGGGCGAACCTGGACGGGGCGGAGGACGGATATCAGTACATGGCTCCGCCGGGGTCATTTGAATCCGGGCGAAGCCCCTACGGCCTCTATGACATGACCGGCAACGTGGCCGAGTGGGTGGCCGATACCTATGACGAAAAATATTACCAGGAGACGCCCTATCGGAATCCTCCCGGACCTCCGGATGGTCAACATAAGGTGATTCGTGGCGGATCGTGGCGCGAGACGCCCCACAACGCCCGGCTGTCAAAACGCTTTCAGGCCAAGATTTGGCGGACGGACAGCACCATCGGGTTCCGCTGTGCCAAGGATTCAAACACCAAGGAGACCAGCTAGCGGTCCACGGCTCCGCGGTCAGGCCGGTGGAGCGCTCCTCCCAGGCCCTGCGTCAAGGAAGTCCTGCTGACACAAGGGCTGTGCCATGCTAGAAACTAAATTTAAAATCGCCATCCTGCTGGCGGTCCTGTTTTTCACGAGCCTGCCCGTCATCGGAATCCTGAGGGGGCCGAGCAAGGGGCCGGTGGACTCTGGGTCGGGCACCCAGCCCGATCCCGGTCAACCTGCCGGCAGCTGGGTGGAGCCGGCTGCCGGAGGAATCGCCCCAGTGGCCGAAGACATGGTGCGCATCCCGGCTGGTCCCTTTATTCAGGGAACCGAAGCCGGCGGGTTCGACGAGCGCCCCCAGCGGACCACCTACCTGGACGAGTTTTTCATCGACCGGTACGAAGTCACCAACCATCAGTATCAGGCGTTCGCCCTCGCGACCGGGCAGCGGAAGCCGGGACCTCCCTCACGCTATGCGAAGAACATGGCTCTTTTGCGTGGGGCCAACCAACCGGTGACTTACGTCTCGTGGCACGATGCGGAAGCCTATTGTCGCTGGAAGGGCAGACGTCTTCCCACCGAGGCTGAGTGGGAAAAGGCCATGCGAGGGAGGGACGGTCGCCTCTGGCCCTGGGGCAATCATGTGGATGTTTCTGCCACGAATTGGGCGCAAGGAGAGGATGGATATCTCGTCACGGCTCCTGTGGGCTCATTCCCTCGAGATGTCAGTCCGTTTGGTGTCACCGACGGCGCGGGCAATATCATGGAGTGGGTGGCAGACTGGTATGCCGAGGACAGCTATCGGCGATTCACGGAGCCGAACCCTCAGGGCCCTGACCACGGCATCTACAAAGTGTTGCGAGGAGGGGGCTATACCAGCACGGGAACGGACGTTCGGATTACCAGCAGAAGCCGTATTGTCCCCGATTTTCGTGATGAAACCATCGGGTTCCGCTGTGCCAGTTCTACGCCTTTTGGAGAGGGAGAGAAGGAAGGGCCTGGAGGACCAAAACTCACAGAAAATCAAAGTAATAGAGGATAAGGAACACGGCCAAAATTATATTGACAACCATTCCGGCCAAAACTATAATATCAAACAATTTTGAATTTTGCGTCATATCTGTGCCCTTTTCGGTAAAAAAACCGGAAAAATCATTAGCACAGGGCGGTGAACCCTGTCAAGAACGGGGCCTATAACGGAACGAGACTGGCGGAACTGGGAAGAGAAGAGACTGGAAGAATAAAGGGTCGGACTTTTAGCCAGCACTGGGGGAAAAGATGGCGGGAATGTCAAGCGAGACCGAAACCAAGATCGGAAAGATGATCTTTTACAGCACCTGCGCCTTGGGTCTGTGGTTCTTTTATTGGCTGGCGGGCATTCAGTGCCCCTGCTGAGATTCTCAAGGATCACCTCGGAGGGACTGAGGGCTCCTGAATGAGCGTGATGAAGGGGGAGTAGGGAAAATGGGGATTCTTCTTAATCCAATGTTCTGGGTAGGCCTCACCTTGTTGGGGGTGGTTCTCTTGTTTGTCATCTCTTCCAGGATGAAAGACATGCTGAACAATACCTACGTCGCAGT
>JBFFYZ010000264.1:0-3802 GCA_041568895.1 Nitrospiraceae bacterium | reverse complement strand
GGGCGAACGTGCCGGCCGTATAGGGCGTATAGGGCATGTCCTTCGCCAACGGCCCGGTCAGGTTGCCCTTGATGGAGTCCCGCGCCAGGCCGACGATCTCCGGCCCGATCAGCGGCTCGGGATCGCCCGGCTGAAAGAAGAGGTCCGAGCACAGCAGCGTCTGCTGGGTTTCGTCAAAGTAGAGCCCCGCGTCCCAGGAATGGGGCACGTGGGGTGTCGCGAGAAACCGCAGACAATGGCGGCCGGTCTGCAGCACTTCACCGTCTGCGAGCGGCCGGGCGGGACGCTCCCCAAAATCGTTGATATTCACCATGGCCCCCACAAGGCTGCAGGCGGCCTGGGATCGAGGGGCGATGCGGAGCCACTCGTTTAAGGCGCCGCACTCGTCGGACTCGAAGTGGCTGAAGCCGATCCAGCGCAGGCGGGAGGGGTCCATGACCGATCTCACGCCCTCGAGGGTCATCGGAAACATGCCTTTGAAGCCGGTATGCATCAAGAAGGGCTCGTCGTCCACGATGAGAAACTGGTTGAACTGCATCTTGTACTCCGGATGGTACGTCGAAATCCGATAGGTATCCGGCGCGATTTCATCCACCTTGGCCTGCATGTCCGTTCTCCCCACGTAGCCTGTCTGTGACCTTGCCGCCCACCGCATCGCTGCTCATTCGCGCGGCCGGGTGCTACTTCTTTGTGACGGCTTCTTCGCGCAGCACCATCTTCGAGAACCAGAACACCAGCCACGCCACGATGAGAAAATCTAGCCCCGCCCCTAATACGGGCCCGAGGAGGAAATGTACTGGGCCCACGTCGAGAGTCTCCGTGCGCCAGGCGCCGTTGGTGACGAAGAACGTCACGATCGGCATAAGGACTCCGTCAACTAGAGCGGTAACAAGCGCGTTGGCCTTGCCGCCAATGATGACTGCGAGCGCCAGGCCAATGACGCCGTACTGCTTCAGGAACGCGATGAACTCTTGACGCATAGGTGGCTCCTCCTGGTTTGGACCTTGAAGGGTGTCATGTGTTGTACGGAGGTTGTGCGTAGGCCTAACTAATAAGTGAACCGCTTAGGGATTCCGGAAAGACGGTTCAGTCTATCTCGTTTCGGCCTTTGGGTATTCCTCCATGAAACCGACGTAATATCGGTTGCTTGTGCACCCTTGTCAAGACGCCACTAGTTGGGATTGACAGCGAAACCGGGCGGGCTATTCCTGTAGCGCCCCGCGGTCTATTTTCCCCAGGCCTCGGGTGGTAGGGATGGGCACGGAGGGTTTCGCCATGGCGGGAGCAAGGCAAGAGTGGCTGGAAAGGCTGCCGCCTGGGACGGCATGCAACCGAAGGGAGCGTTTCAGAGGAGCAGGTGGCCAACAGGAGGGTACGAATGGCTGAGCGGCACCAACGCATCATGGCGAACCCGGAGCTGTCCGCCCTTCGTCACCCGAGGCCTTTACTCGTTCTCAATCGGGACATACAGCACCGTCCCCAGCCGATTGATCAGCAACAGGGTCGGTTGGTTGGGTTTGAGCGGCGAGACGACTTCCTGGTAGGTCGGGAGATCGGGGACCGGCTGCCGGTTGACCTCGAGCACGATGTCCCCGGGCAGCAGTCCGGAGGCCTCCGCCCGGCTCCCCTCCCCGACATCCACCACCACCACTCCGTGCGTCATCGTGAGCCCGAGCTGGCGCGCCATGGTGGAATTCAGATCGTCCACGAGCAAGCCCCCCAAGGGATGGCCTTCTTTCGGCAAACGAGCGGGTTGGATCCGCCGGGCTCGCTCGACCGGAGCCTCCTGGATCAACAGGTCCACCTGGTCCGGCTTTCCGTCCCGCAAAATCTCCAAGCGGTGCCGGCTCCCGATCGGCGACCCGGCGATCAAGTTCCGCAACCGGCCCGAGTCCACGATCTCTTTTCCGTCGTACCGAATGACCACGTCTCCGCGGCGCAATCCGGCCTTTTCCGCGGATCCCTTCGGCAACAGGTTCGTGATGATGGCCCCCTTCACGTCGGGGAGCTTGAAGAATTTGCCCAGTTGCGGGGAGACGTCCTGTGTGGAAGCCCCCAGAAATCCCCGCACCACGCGGCCCGTCTTCAACAGGCCCTGCATGGCCGCCCGGGCCATGTTGCTGGGGATGGCAAAGCCCACGCCGATGCTGCCGCCGGTGGGGCTCGCGATCGCAGTGTTGATCCCGATCAGCTCGCCTTTCAGGTTGACCAGCGCGCCGCCCGAGTTGCCGGGGTTGATGGGCGCGTCCGTCTGGATGAAATCCTCGTAGTCGGCGATGCCCACGTCCGCGCGGCCGACCGCGCTGATGATGC
The DNA here is from genome assembly GCA_041568895.1 of Nitrospiraceae bacterium. Taxonomy (GTDB): domain Bacteria; phylum Nitrospirota; class Nitrospiria; order Nitrospirales; family Nitrospiraceae; genus JBFFYZ01. The sequence goes on along the minus strand of JBFFYZ010000264.1, from coordinate 1,489 downwards.
CAAACGTCACGGTCTCGTGGAGCCCCATCGGGTTTCCGATCGCGAGCACGAAATCGCCCACGGCCAGTTTGCTGGAGTCCCCCCAGGGGATGAAGGGCAATCCCAACGCATCAATCTTCACCACCGCCACGTCGGTTTTGGGATCGGTCGCGATCACCCGGCCTTTGAACTGCCGGCGATCGGCAAGCAGCACGTCCACGTCGATCGCGTCCGCCACCACGTGGTTGTTGGTAATAATGTGCCCGTCGGCGGACACGATGACTCCCGACCCTTGGCCGTATTGGCGGCGCGGCGGCAGCTCCGGAAACAACCCGAACGGCAGGCCCTCCGCGCTGAACCCCGGGTCGCGGACGACCACGGTCGTCGAGATGTTGACCACGGCGGGGGTCACTTTGGCGGCGGCCGTCCGCGTGCGGACCTGGAAGTCGAGATCGGCGCCGGACAGATCCGTGAGGGGCCGGCCGGCGGCGCCGGCCTGGTTGAGGCCGAACAGAACCAGCCCGAGGGCGATGAGGGCGACCAGGGGGGAACGCCGGCCGAAGACGCCGGGCCCACCCCGGTACCATCCGGCCCGCGGGACTTTCTGCGAGGCTTTCAGATGGTCCCTACCGTTTTTCATCCTGCGCGAGGATACTCCGGATGATGGTTTTGAGATTCTGCGGATCGATGCTCCCCGGCTTGATGTTGCCGTCCAGGACGATGGTCGGCGTGTGAGTGACGTTGACTCGATGCCCGAGCTTCTTGCCTTCCTCCACTTTCTGAGCCGGCTTCCCGCTGGCGAGCCCCGCTTCAAACGCCTCCGGGTCCAGCCCCACCTCCTTCACGATCATCTCCCGGATCAGCCGATCAAACATGTGGGCCCGCTCCTGGTGGATCGTCCGAAACAGGACCTGCTTCATTTCCTCGCCCTTGCCCATGGCCCTGGCTTGCTCGTACATCTCGAACGGCGTCGGGAGCTTGCCGGAGATCACGGGAAACCCGACCATCGTGACTTCAAGCCTGTTGCCGAACTCCTCCTTCAGCAGGGGAATGACGGATTGTTCGAACAGGTGGCAATGGGGGCAATAGAAATCGGCGAATTCGGTTAATTTCACCTTGCCGGGGCTGTGGGTCGAGGGCACCTTCTTGAGCAGTTCGAACTTGCCCTCGAGGGCTTCCGAGGTCCCGGGAGCCAGGGCTACGGCGATCAACCACGCCAAAGCTCCTATCCCCCCCTGCACCGTCGTCATTCTCAAACGCATGCCGTCCACTCCTTTCTGGTTCCCTCGTCGAGCATCCTGGATTTGCCTTGCCGCCGCCTTCTTGGCGCATCGGACGCCCTCGAGCCGAGCCAACCCCGTTGTTGTTATAATACCTCTCATGGCCCGCCCAATTCGATCAGGCGCCTGGCTTCTTCTGGCGGCGGGGGTCCTGGGTTGTACCGCGGACCCCATCGTGCCGACCTCGCTCCAATCGCAGGTGGATCCTCACCTGACCTTCACCCAGCTCC
>JBFFYZ010000263.1:0-3821 GCA_041568895.1 Nitrospiraceae bacterium | reverse complement strand
GGCGCGCCGCGGCGGCGGCTCGAACGGCGGCCAACCCCATGAAGAGGAACAAAATGGCATGATCGGCCCAGGAGGGATGGCCGGCCCACACCACCCGTTCGAAGGGCTGGAGAGGTGGAGCGCGCATGGTCACTCAATGATGATGGTGGCCCTCATTTGGGAGTGTCCCGGCATATCGCAAAAAAACGGGTAGACGCCAGCATGCTCGGGGACGAACCGGATGATCACCTCCCCGGAGGAGGGAATGATGACCCGCTTGAACCCTTCCGCGCCGAACTCCGGCGCCCCGTTCCCGGTGATGTTCAGGTTGACCCCCACGAACAGGCCGACGGGGACGAACGCGTGGAGCTCGGCGTCGTGGTTCTTGAACACGAGCCGGGCTTTCCGGCCGGCGTGCAGCTTCACCGTCGAAGGAAGAAAGGCTCGGGCTCGGATGTCGATGAACACTTCGTCTTCCGGGCTGGCATCCGCGGGGCTGAGGGTCGGCACCGACGACCGGGCGCCGTCCGAGTTCTCGGGAACGCTCCCGGCATGAGCCCGACCCCCGACGAGGCCAACCGTCAGGCAGGCGGTCAGGAGCACGCCCATGAACAACCATGGTCCTCGTCCGGTCTCCGCGCTGAGACTTCTCGAGGGGTCGCATATCGATATTGTACGGGAGCGGATGCAGAACTGCCACCGAATCGGGGCGGCTACCGCTGTCCGACCGTTTTGAGGACCTGCGTACGGATCCTGGCCTTCAGCGCGGGGGACAAGGGGCGAGGTGTGACGTGTTGGCAGAGGGAGACGGTTTGCCGCAGGGAGTTGATGAATTCCTCGCAGTTGGGACAGGCTCCGAGGTGTTTTCGGATTTCCGTGCAGATGTCGCGGGACAGTTCGCTGTCGAGGTAGGCGGACAGTTGCCGCAGCACATTGATGCACCGGGCCTTGGAATGGCCCATGTGGGACTGCAGAGCGCCGTGGGGAGCCTTCAGACTGCGCTGCTTGGTAGCCATAACAAGCTCCTCAATCAATCACAATTCGAAGAAACATGCAACTCCCCGTGCGCCGAGAGCCCCGACCCCTGCGGGTGCCGCGGTCGGCCCTGGGTCCCTCAGTTCAACGCGGCCGGGTTCCTCTTCCGACCCGAGGCACCCAGACCCCTGGCGCTCAACTCCCGCCGGACGAACAACCGCGCGCGGTGGAGCCGGGACTTGACCGCGCGCTCGTTCAGGCCCATGACGGCGCCCACCTCCTTGGCGGTCAATCCTTCCATGTCCCGGAGTACCAGGACCAAGCGGTAATTCTTCGGCAGTTTCTGAATCGCCTGGTTCAGCGTCCGACGGAGCTGCTTGTTCTCCAACGCCTCTTCGGGCGTGAGGCCGTCAGTCGGAATCTGAAGCCGGAATTCGCCCTCCGAGGTGGGGATAAAATCTTCCAGCGACAGCTCCCGTTGCGGCTCCCCCTTCCGCTTCCGTCGCATGCGCATGCAGGCCCGGGCCGCGATCGTGTAGAGCCAGGTCGAGAGCTGGGCTTCCCCCCGAAACTGTTGGAGTCCACGGTAGGCGTTCAGGAAGGTGTCCTGGACCAGGTCCTTGGCGTCATCCACCTGGCCGCAAAGACGTTGGGCAAACCGGTAGATACGATCCGCGTGGTCGCGGTACAGCCGATTGAACTCGTCGGCCGTGCGTCCATCCGTTTCCTTGCGCGCCGTCCTCTTGCGGGTGCTGGGCCCGCGACCCTGAGTGCGTGTTTTCATAGGGCAGGGGCGGAAGTGTACGGACCTGGCTCTGCGCTGTCAAGACGCGGTGTGGGGTGGTCGTCGGAGCCAAACGGGGACCTGGCCTGACCCACGCTATTATTTACGCCTGATCAGGATACGGATCGGGGTTCCGGCGAAGGCGTACCGGTCCCGGAGGCGGTTTTCCAAGTAGCGGACATACGGTTTGGTGAGATCTTCCGGCCGGCCGACGAAGAGCGCGAAGACAGGCGGCTGGGTGGCCACCTGCGTCATGAAGACCGACTTCACCGCCTTTTGCGGCTTGCCCTTTCGAACCGGCAGGGGATGGTCCACCACGATTTCCTGCAGGAACTTGTTGAGGGAGCCGGTGGGGATGCGCTGGGAAAATCCGCTCATCACCTGATCGATCAACGGGTAGAGGCCGTTGGCGAACGAGGCTTTCAAGGCGGAGCCGAACTGCACCGGCGCCCAGGTCAAAAAGGGGAACCGGCGATGCAGGTCGCTCGTAAATCGTTCCTTGGCCTTGGGGTCTCCTTCCTTGCTGTCCCACTTGTTCACCAGCACGATGCAGGCGCGGCCTTGCTTCAGGATCAACCCGGCGATCTTGGTGTCCTGCTCCGTGATCCCTTCCTCGGCGTCCAGGAGGAGCACCGCCACGTCGGACCGTCCCATGGCGCGGAGCGCCCGCGCCACGCTGTACCCTTCGATGCCGCGTTCCACCCGGCCCCGGCGGCGAATGCCGGCGGTATCGGTCAAGAGATACCGTCGCCCCTGGTAGGCGACCTCCGTGTCGATCGAGTCCCGGGTGGTGCCCGGCACCTCGCTCACGACCACCCGTTCCTGCCCCAACAGGGCGTTGACGAGGGTAGACTTCCCGACGTTTGGCCGGCCGACCACGGCCACTTTCGGGATGGCGGTCTGCTCAGCCTCGGCCGGGGGTTCGGGGAGCAGGGGAACGATGGCTTCCAGCAGGTCGTCCACCCCCAGCCCGTGCTCGGAGGAGATCGGGTACAGGCGGTCCGTTCCCAGACGGTAAAAGTCGGCGAGGAGGGGCTCGGACTTGGGAGTGTCCAGCTTGTTCACGGCGTAGAAGACGGGCTTGGCGATCCCGCGAAGCAGCCCGACGATGGCTTCATCCGCCGGAGTCAGCCCGGCCCGCCCGTCCATCAGGAGAATCAAAATGTCCGCCTCGGCGATCGCGATCTGGGATTGCTGCTTGATGAGGGCCAGCATGCCCTGCTGGGCGGAGGGGTCCAACCCGCCGGTGTCCACCAGTCTGAACGGACGGCCTCGGTAGGTCCCGTCGGCATAGTTGCGGTCGCGGGTCACGCCGGGCAGATCGTCCACGATGGCGGTCCGGGTGCCCAGAATCCGGTTGAACAGCGTGGACTTCCCGACGTTGGGTTGGCCGATGATGGCGATAAGGGGAAAAGCCATGGTTGATGGTCTATGGTTCATGTGCCATGAGGATGAAACCGGACACATGGGCAATGGATAAAACCCTTGGCTCCGTGAACCGTCACCCATTACCCATTTCGGCGCGGTGAACCGTAACATAGGAAGGGGACGGTGACAACAAGCAACGGGGTGCGGGCAAGGCGCGCCCTGCGTTATAATGGGGTCTCTTTAAACCTGTCTGTGGGTCCGGCGGCTGGTTGCCTTTTTCGAACGATGAGTGACCTATGACGAATGAGGCGCTTCGAATGAACGGCTTCACCTGGGCCGGAGTGGACGACGTGCTGCTGGACATGGATGGTACGTTACTGGACCGGCACTTTGACAATTTTTTCTTCGAGGACGAGTTGCCCCGGCGATATGCCGCCAAGCACGGCTGGGCGGTGGAGCCGGCGCGCCGGCACCTCCTGGCCCTCTATCGGGCCGAAGAAGGGCGGCTCACCTGGACGGACCTGCACTACTGGACCCGGGTCCTCGAGATCGACGTGGTCGCCATGACCAAGGAATTCGACCATTTGATCGCGTTCCATCCCGACGCGCTGGAGTTTCTGGCGTACCTGCGGGCCAAGGGGAAGCGGGTGCACCTGGTGACGAACGCGCACGAGGCAGGCCTTGAGATCAAATTCGCCAAGACCGGGCTGGACCG
>JBFFYZ010000262.1:0-3830 GCA_041568895.1 Nitrospiraceae bacterium | reverse complement strand
GGTTGGTCTGCCCTCAACTGCGCGCATCGAGCGAGCACCGCCCTTAGTGTGACAATCTGGTTATTCCTGTGTGCGCGCTCTGCGAGCACAGAAGGGAGACCAACCGCTAGCTCGTTCCTGCTTTGTGCGCGACGCGCGAGCACGGGAGGGACCTTTGCCACGCACTCCCGTCCTTCGACGCTTGAGGTGTGAGCACCGGAGAGGGGCACAATTGCGCGGGTTACGACGACTTGGCAGCCTGAACGATCCTGAACCTGACCTCATCCACATGCGTATAGGCGGACGTCCGTCCTCCCATGAACAACCCGCAGCGGTAGAGGCCCGGGGTCCATCCCGTTGCAGGAGGGGAGATCTTCAGGTAGCCGGACTGGTCATTCATGGACATGATGACGTGGTCCTGGGCGAAGGGGCGTGGCTCTCCATTCAACTCGGAGGTTTCCAAAAAACATTTTGCGGAGAGGGGCACCTCGTCATCGGAGGCCGACACCAGGCCGAACACCATGTAGATCTCTCGCTGCGTGGTGGGAAAGCTGTCCCCCGGGTTAAGCGGGATAAATTCATGGTACCCGGTGGGAAAATCATCCCGCATGACCTTGCTCGCCGGGATGACATATCGAAACCAACTGAAATCGGCGTCCCGGCCCATGAGCGAAGCCCGTGTCTCCAGTGGTTTCTGGGGTTTCAGCGGCGCCTCGGCGATCTTGGCAAACAGGTCTTTCTCCGTGGGGCCTGTCGTGCCCGCAGCCGCATCCACCTTCGGTATCTCACTTTCTGGAACATGGGGGCGAACCTTCTCCAGCCACTCGGCCAGTTTCGCCGCACTCAACACGCGGGTTCCTGAAGGAAGCCGAAGATGCTTCGTGTTCTCCTCGAATTCCACGGCGGCGTTATAGAGGACTTGAAAATAGAGCAGCGCTTCCGACCACCGCTTCAAATCCACCAGACATTGGCCCATGCGAAACAGCGAATCCGCATATTCTTCTTCATTTGGATCATAGTTGGACATAATGGGAAAAATGGCCAGCGCTTCCTCGCAGCGATCAAGCTCGATGAGGATCCGTCCCAATTGATGGATGGCTGCGGGATCCCTGGGGTTGAGCACCAGCAATTTTCGGTAGAGCGGCTCGGCCTCCTTAAAACGACCTGCGGCGTAGAGTTTCCACGCGTCTCCGCGAAGGAAGGCCCATTCCTCAAGCTGTTCCGGCGTCGCGTCCGGCGTAAATTCGATTGTCGCGCGTCGGCCTCGGTCACTGGACGGGGAAATGACCGCTGACATCATATCTCGCGCGGGGATTTCCAGCGGAGAACCGGGCGGCACCCTTTGCAACACGTAGTGAACTTCCTCCTGCGCACCTTGATAATCCAGGATATCAAACCTCGCCCTGGCCAACCCGAGTCGCCAGCTGAGCAAATCCGGCGCAAGGTCCACGGCCTTCTTGTAGGGGACCAGCGATTCCTCCAGACGATCGAGCCTTCGGAGTTCTTGCGCCAACCGCAAGTGCACCAGGGGGTTCTGGACATCGACCTGTGCAATGCGTTGCAGCTCGGCGATGGATTCCTCCCCCTGTCCCGAGCGAAGCAACACGCTCCACTTTGCCCATCGGACATTCAACGCGGTTGGTTTCCTGGCGAGGACGGTTTCGTAGGCCGCAACCGCTTCTTGGGGACGGCGGGATGTGGCGAGAATATCCCCGCGTAATTTGTGTACCGTGAGCGCGTGGGGCGCGTTGGGATTGTCTTCAATCCATTGGTCGAGGATATCCAGCGCACCGTTTATATCAGCGTTCTCCCACATCTCTTTCGCCCGTTCGGCTACGTTCTCCTCAGAAAGGAGCTGTGGCTCTTGCGCAAACGCATGGGGACCAACCAGCTCCAGGGCCACCGTCAAAACAAGTGGCACCGCAAGGAGCAGTGCGAGGGATTGCAAATTTCGCTGGGCGAAAGTTTTTGGCATGCGCAATGGTAAGTCCCTGTTTATAAACATTTTAACACACTTAGGCCGGAGTTAGCTTTTCCAAAAAACTGCCTGACCGTGACATTAACCGCCGCGTGTCTCGCCTAAGAATACGGCCCGCCATTTGTGAGCAGGACTCCTTGCAACGAGGATTCTTATTGGCTTTTGCCGCTTGTTGCCTCTCTTCGGGCCACGAGACTTTCCAGTCCTCTTTCCTGAGAGGCCCAGTTTGTGAAAAGGATTCGGGGCGCTCAGCCACGGTGGCCGTTCCGGATCTTGCCTCTTTAGTCTTGGGCGGCTGGCATCCGGCCTGCCTGTGCCCGAAATACGGGAGGAAAGGATGGGGGCAGTTTGAGGTGGCCCTGATTTGACAGATACCTGGGGGACCACTAGGAAAAATTCTTCTCTCTCCCTATACTATGTCTCCATCTCCGCGCGGGTCTTGTTCCAATGTCGAATTATGGGGGAGGATTCGTCATGAACTGCCCGAAATGTCGCAGCGAGATCCACGAAATGAAGATTGAAGGGGTCGATCTTGATTTTTGTTCCGGTTGCAAGGGGATTTGGTTTGACAAGGACGAAATGGCCTTTATGGTAGAGCTTCATGTCGATATGCCGGAGCTGGAAAAAGTGAAAAAGAATGCGAAGAAAACGGATTATGATTGTCCGCGGTGTGGCTCAAAGCTTGAGGAAATGAAATTTTCCAAACCAAAAGACCTTCTCGTCGATCGCTGTCCCCAATGCCATGGCATATGGTTGGATAAGCTTGAGCTGCCCAAGGTCGAAGCCATTGCCGCCACGATCGGTGATCCCAAATCCAAGATCATGCTGGCCTCCAAACAATTCCATGACCGGGGTTACCAGATCTTGGGGGTTAAATACAGGTAATTGGCATTACCACCTGCACAAAACGGTCCTTCAACGAGGCCAAGGTGGAAGCGCTGGACGTTGAGTTTGGCAGAGGAAAAGATTCATCAACAGGATGTTCAAAAAGCCCGTCCGGCGAGGCCGCAGCTTTCACTCTCACATCTCAGGGGGGCGGCTGGGGTGATCCTTGGATACCCTGAACCGCCTCATTTCTCGGTCCTCTTCAGCCTGAGGTGGTCTGGCTGGCTCAGACTGCGCGCGTCGAGCGAGCACACTATCCACCTGGTGCCGCAACGATAAATCCCGTGTGCGCGCTCCGCGAGCACGTGAGACTGGCAGACCACCTCAGGCCCCGTTCTTGTGTGCGCGGTGCGCGAGCAAGGGACGACCCCAGCCGGCCCTCTCACGGTTCGACCCAGACGTCCACGTAATCGGGGGGAGAATCCGCCCCCTGCTTGTCCGTCACCCGCAGCTTGAACCGGAACAACCGTTTCTCTGAGACCGTGGGCGCCACGAACGATGCCTCGGCCATGTTCAGGTCCAGGAGCGGCACCTTGGCTCCCCGGATCTGGCTCCATTGGTAGAAGAGGGTTTCACCCTCCGGGTCCAGGCTCTGGAGGCCTTTCAGGTTGACCTTCTTGCCCGCCTTGACGGTGAGGTCCTCGCCGGCGTTCGCGATCGGCGCCAGGTTCTGCAGTTCCCCGACGTCCACGATCACTTCCAACTGGGCCGACTTGCCCCGGTTCGTGACGGTGAGGGTCGTCTCCCCGTTGCCGACGATCTGGAGCAATCCGTGCTGCTGGTGCACCTTGATGACCTTTTCGTTCGAGGACTTGTAGGTGGTCCCGGAGGAGGGATCGGTGAGCGGGCGGGTGAGGCCGTCCGAGAAGGTCCCCACGACCGGCAGCTCAAAGACCTTTCCCATCGTGTCCGGTTGCCCATAGGCGGCGAGCTGGCCGGTGCGTCCCAGGCGCAGCGGCTTCTCGGTCTCGAACTCGATGGCCTGAAT
>JBFFYZ010000261.1:0-3863 GCA_041568895.1 Nitrospiraceae bacterium | reverse complement strand
CTTTTCAAATCCCGGGGAGAATTTGACGTAATCGAGACTCATGGGCTCTCCTCCCTATGCGTGAGCCGGCACGCGTGCCGGTTGACTTTTCGTGATCTTTCCCGTGATCCTTGCTGCGTGAGATGGCTCTGCGGACCGTCGCTCGAAGCCACCCCTCTATGAGCGAGTTCAATCAGAAACGAGGACTCGGATCGACCGACCAAAAGGCCGAAAGTTCCTCAAATTACCGCAAGTTATCGATACTTAGAAGCGCTGAGTCTAGCAGAGGATTTTTCGGCTTGTCAATTGGATTGTTGGCCTCCCGGCGCCTGCTAAGGGCCCCAGGCAATGATTGCGACAGTCTATAATTTCCGTGAAAGTAAAGCAACTTAGCAGAAGGCCCAAGCTCGCCGGAATAAGGCCTAGGCCCCGAGTCATTGAGTAGTCCATTGGTCCTAACAGCAGTCCCTTTGCGGCGCCATGATCCCCGCGCGCAGAGGAGAACCCTTTGGTTACAGCAGGGGCCCCTCACCGAGGCAGCCCCTAGCCACATCGGGATCCCCGGACCCAGACGGCCATTATCGGCGACGAGGCCCCAGGTTGGGACCATGCCCTTCCCCAGGATTGCTCTGGATGACCGATCGGTATACACTCTGCCGCTGGCCGGGCCACGCCACGAGCCCATGGATGAGGCGAGGGTGAAGCGCAACAAGAAAACGACCCCAGGCTACACGGAACGCCACGCCCGGAGCGGAATTCAGTCGACTCTGCCGCAGCTCGAGACCTGGCCCAACCAGTACAAGGGGTATGAAATCACGATCGAGAACCCCGAGTACACGGCCATTTGCCCGAAGACCGGTCTCCCGGATTTCGGCATCATCCGCCTGCAGTATATGCCCGACCAATCCTGCCTTGAGCTCAAGTCCTTCAAGCTGTATATCCATGCCTACCGAAACATCGGCATCTTCTATGAAAATGCCGTCAACCGGATCCTCCAGGATGTCGTCGCTGCCTGCCGACCGGTCTGGGCGAGGGTGACCGGGGAATTCACCGCCCGCGGCGGCCTGCGCAGCACAATTGAGGCGAAGTACCCCTGATCGGCTGCCTCCCGCCGTCGGTTCGCTGATCCTCGGCTCCGCCCGCCCCACCTGACTCAACTATGGCCACGTACGCCATCGGGGATGTTCAAGGATGCTTGTCGTCTTTGGAGCGGCTGCTGGACGAGATTCATTTTTCTCCGGGGCGCGATCGGATTTGGCTGCTGGGTGATCTCGTGAACCGGGGCCCAGACTCCGCCGGCGTGCTACGCCGGCTCAAAGGGCTTGGGTCCGCCGCTGCCGCGGTCCTGGGTAACCACGATCTCCGGTTTCTCGCCTACACCGAGGGCTGCGTTCCTGCGCGCCGGAAAGACACGTTTTTGGACATCGTGCGCGCCCCTGACCAGGACGAACTCATCCACTGGCTCTCCATACAACCCTTGATCCACCAGGAAGAACGATTCCTGCTGGTGCACGCGGGGTTACTGCCTCAGTGGACGGTCCCCGAGGCGATTGGACTGGCCCGGGAGGTGGAAGACGCCCTGCGCGGGCAGGCCCGACGCGACCTCCTCAGCCTGCTGCACTCCGCCGAGTGCCCGCAGTGGGATTATGCGCTTGGCGGTCTCGAGCGGCTCCAAGTGATCGCGAGCGTGCTCACGCGCATCCGCATTTGCACGGCCGCTGGCATCGTTGCCTGGCCCTTCACAGGGCCGCCGGCGTCCGCCCCAAAGACGTTCCATCCGTGGTTTGAGGCGCCGGGACGCAACAGCAGCGAAGCCGTCATCATCTGTGGTCATTGGGCGGCGCTGGGTCTGCGGAGCACCGGATCGGTCGTGGCGCTGGACACCGGCTGCGTCTGGGGCCGGGCTCTCACTGCGTTCCGCCTCGAGGACGGCGCCGTCTTTCAGGTTTCCTGCGCAGAGAAGTGATCGCTCGCGGTTGGCGACCCAACCGAAATTTCTACCTCAAGGTGGTGGGGAGAGGATTCACGTGTTGCAGGAGGCGGAGCGGCGGTGGGGGGAAGGGTCACGGCGTGAGGGCTCGGTTTGGCTCCCGAGCCCCCACGCCCCCTTGAGTCGTGTCACAGGCCCATCAAAGGGAACGGGCTCGGAGGCTTACCGACGCTTGCTCCGCTTGCTGCGCTTCGACTTCCTGACCTTCCGGCTCTTCTTGACCTTGCCTTTTTCGACCAGCAACACGTAATCGGACGCCCCACCGGCCGTGAGAATGTTGACCTTGGCGATTCCGGGCCTCAGGTTCGGCACTGTGGCCGTGAGGGTGTTGCCGTTGACGTACTTGAAGTGCCGCGTCTTATAGCGGCCGAACGACACGCCCTTGAAGCAGGCCTTCGAGCCGAAGTTCTCGCCCTTGATGGTGATGCGCTGGCCGGGCTTCACCGAATCAGGGGTGACCTTCGTGATCTTTGGATGCGCGTAGGTGTCGCAGGTCGGCGCCTTCGCGACGCTGCTGGGGACGCCTTTTGAGCGCTTCGCTCGCTTTGACCTCTTCGCATCCGCGTCAGGGATCAATAGGAGCAGGCTGAGGACCCCCGCTAAGACCGCCAGCCATCTGGTGGATTGTTGCCAAGCCTTCCTCTCTTGCATACCGTCCTCCTTTTCCTCCGGCTAAAAATGGGTCTTTGTCCGGGGGCCCGTGTCCCGACCAGACGTAGGTGTGTCCCTGTAAGTATAGAAGATGTTTTCAGATCCGCCTGACACCTCAACAACAACATAAATGGTACCCAGACTATTTCCCCACTAGATATAGTGTGTCCGAGATTGTCTGGACAAAACTTGCGCCCCTGCCCCCGCCCTTCGAGGGGGCAGGGCGGCCAAGGCGATTTATTGAGGCAGCGGCGGGGGCGTTTTGAAAAGAAATTGGGGCAAGAATGACGGGTCGAACGGGTGCTCTTCACCCGCCTGTTACTGAAAGGTGTCCGGCGGAGTCTTCAACAGGGCTGCGAATCGTGTCTTGTCGATGCACTTGTCGTAGGCTTCTTCGGGGCTGATGAGCTTCTTGGTCAGCAAGTCCTGAATTGCTTCGTCCAGCGTCTGCATGCCGACGCGCTTCCCGGTCTGCATGACCGACGGGATCTGAAAGGTCTTGGCGTCGCGGATGAGGTTGCCGATTGCCGACGTGCACACGAGGATCTCCAGCGCGGCACAACGACCTTTCTGGTCGATGCGCTTGAAGAGGTTTTGCGCCACGACGAGCTTCAGCGTGGTCGACAGGGTATTGCGAATCTGGGCCTGCTCCTGATGCGGGAAGACCTCGATCACACGGTCCACGGTCTTGGCCGCGCTTTCCGTGTGCAGGGTCCCGAAGACCAGGTGCCCGGTCGCCGCGGCCTCGACCGCGAGCCGAATGGTCTCCAGATCCCGCATCTCCCCCACCAGGATGATATCCGGATCCTCACGCAGCGCCCCCTTCAGGGCTGCGGCGAAGGATTTGGTGTGAAGTCCCACCTCGCGGTGGTTGATGATGCACCCCTGACTCTGGTGGACGAACTCAATGGGATCCTCAATCGTGATGATGTGGTCCTTTCGCTTCTTGTTGGCGTAGTCGATCATGGCGGCCAGGGTCGTCGATTTCCCGCTCCCGGTCGGGCCCGTGACCAGGACGAGCCCCTTTGACAGCATCGCCGCCTTGGTCAGCACAGGCGGCAAGCCCAGTTGCTCCGCCGTCAGGACTTTACTGGGAATTTGCCGAAAGACGGCAGCGCAGCCGTATTTTTGATTGAAAAAATTCGCCCTGAAGCGTGCCAACCCTTTGATCTCGTACCCGAAGTCGATGTCACCCGTCTGCTCGAACAGTTCCTTCTTATCGCGGGGCGTGATTTCGTAGAGG
>JBFFYZ010000260.1:0-3897 GCA_041568895.1 Nitrospiraceae bacterium | reverse complement strand
GGGCGCGGTTCTCGTCGGGGAAGAGGAACAGATGATGCATGCCGCGCGCAACTATATGGTCCACGCCAGTCATCGGGACAAGGCGGGCATCGCGGAAATCCACGAGCTCGATACCGACATCGTCTACGTGTTGGAGGGGACGGCCACGTTGGTGACCGGAGGGACGGCGGTGGAACCCAAACCCATCGCTCCTCATGAGATTCGTGGGGTCTCCATCCAGGGCGGAGAGACGCGGCGGCTCGTTCCCGGCGATGTGGTCATCATCCCCAATACCGTCCCGCACTGGTTCAAGGAGGTCACCTCGCCGTTCAACTACTACGTGGTCAAAGTGCGATGAGAGGCTAGGGGCACGAGGCAATAGGCTATGGGCAAGACCAGCCCAGACACCCCGGTAGCCTCTCGCCTCGCTCTTTCCCGGCCGCGAACCTATAGCCTATAGCCCAGCGCCTATAGCCTGGCTCCGGAGCACAACGAGGGCCCAATGAGAGCTGGTATCCATGCAACGATAAGCCTCACAGTCACTGCTCTGGCTTGGATGGTGACAGCGCCGGCCAACGCGCAGAAGCCGGTCTTCGAGCAACGGCCCGACGCGGTGATCGACCTGATGACCGAGGAAGGGATCCGGTTGGTCAAGGGCCAGTGGCGGTACAGCGACACCAAGATCGTGGAAGTGGCCCACCGGAGTCCGGGGCCTGACCTCGGACCGAGCGGCGGACCCAACCGCACCTATGACATTCAGCCCCATGCCGGCGCGGCCGACTTCGACGACAGCGCGTGGGAGGCCATCCCTCCGGCCGGGCTGGAAACCCGACGGTCCACCGGCCGGCTCTGCTTCAACTGGTACCGGATTGCCATCACCATTCCCGATCGGATCGGTGCGTATGACCCCACCGGCTCGACGGCGGTCTTCGAGGTCGTCATTGACGACTACGCCGAAGTCTGGGTGAACGGCAGGCTGCCCCTGGTGTTGGGCCAGGCGGGCGGTCACCTGGTAAAAGGGTTCAACGCGCCGAACCGCGTGATTGTGGCGAAGGACGTGAAACCGGGGCAGCGGATTCAGCTGGCGGTGCTGGGCGCCAATGGTCCCCTGTCGAACCCGCCTGGCAATTTCATTTGGGTCCGGTCGGCCACCATGGATTTTTACCGGGCCTCCCGATTCGACCAGGCTCGACAGGTTGGCGGGTCCATCGTAAGCGTGGACGCCTCCCTGGACGCGATCGTGACGCCCTCCGCCAAGCTGGAAAAGGTGGCCGAAGGGTTCACGTTTACGGAAGGGCCGGTCTGGGTCTCCGCCACGGATAAATCGGAAGGCTACCTCCTGTTCAGCGATCCGAATGACAATCTGATTTATCGCCTGACGACCGAGGGGGAGGTCTCCGTGTTCCGCGCCAAGAGCGGCTACACCGGAGGCGATATCGGCGAATACCATCAACCGGGCTCAAACGGCCTCACACTCGACAAGCAGGGCCGGCTCACCATCAACCAACACGGAAACCGCCGGGTTATCCGGGTGGAGCCGCGAGGCAACATCACGGTCCTCGCGGACCGGTATCAGGGTAAGCGGCTGAACAGCCCGAATGACCTGGTCTATAAATCCGACGGTGCCTTGTACTTCACCGATCCCCCGTTCGGCCTCCCCAAGGTGTTCGACGATCCTCGGAAGGAATTGCCCTACAGCGGTGTCTATCGGGCGTTCAACGGCTCGATCCAACTGGTCAGCACCGACCTCACGGGGCCCAACGGCCTGGCCTTCTCGCCCGACGAGCGGTACCTCTACGTCGGCAACTGGGATCCTAGGAAAAAGGTGGTGATGCGCTACGAGGTCCAACCCGACGGAAGTTTGGCCAACGGGAGCGTGTTCTACGACATGACCCATGCCCCCGGTGAAGACGCGCTGGACGGCATCAAGGTGGACCAGCAGGGCAATCTTTATGTCTGCGGGCCGGGCGGAATTTGGATCCTGTCCCCCGAAGGAAAATACCTCGGGCTGATCAAGGGACCGGAAGATCCGCATAACCTGGCCTGGGGCGACGACGACGGGAAGACGCTCTATATCACAGCCCTGACCGGCATTTACCGTATCCGGGTGAATATTCCAGGTATCAGACCGTGACCGGGAAGTGCTGAGTGATGAGGTCTGAGGACTGAGAGGCGGGAGGAGAAGGAATCTTCATCAGGGGAGTTACCATGGCCGGGCCATCGAACGTCCCAATCAGAGAGGCTGCGATGCACCATACGGCGTTGTCTTTCATTCTGGGCACGGTGGCTCTGGCCGCCAATGTGGTCATTTCGCCAGTTACGCCAGAGACGGCCACGGCCGAAGTATCCAAGCCGCCGACGGCGATGAACCAAATCATTCGACTCGACCCCAGGTTCGACCGGGTAGTGCCCTCGGACGCGAAGCTTGAAAGGATCGCGGACGGCTTCACCTGGGTCGAGGGGCCGGTCTGGCAGCGAGAAGGCCGGTACCTGCTGTTCTCGGACATTCCCGCCAATGCCGTGTTCAAGTGGCGGGATCAGAACGGCACCAGCCTCTTCCTGAAGTCCAGTGGGTATTCCGGCTCCGCGCCGTTCGAGGGCCGGGAGCCCGGGTCCAACGGCTTGACGTTCGATGCCGCCGGACGGCTCGTCCTGTGCCAGCACGGAGATCGTCGCATCGCCCGCCTGGAACAGGACGGACGCCTGACAATTCTCGCCGACCGCTACGAGGGCAAGCGGCTCAACAGTCCCAATGACCTGGTGTTTCACTCCAACGGGGATTTGTACTTTACCGATCCGCCGTTCGGGTTGCCCAAGGCCTTTGACGATCCTACCAAGGAACTCCCTTTTCAGGGAGTGTATCGCTTGAAACCCGACGGCGCCCTCACTCTGGTGATTCAAGATCGCAAGGCGCCAAACGGGATTGCCTTCTCGCCGGATGAAAAAATCCTGTACGTCACCGATGTGGATCCGAACCGGGCCGCGTGGCTGGCCTATGACGTCCTTGCGGACGGCACGGTCACCAACGGTCGCGTCTTTGCCGATGCGACCAGATGGCGAAAAGATCCCTTCTTCGGACCGGACGGGCTCAAAGTGGATCGGAACGGAAACGTCTACGGGGCGCGCCCCGGTGGCATCAGCGTGTTTGCACCGGATGGAACGCTGCTGGGCAGCCTCGAGACCGGCACGGCCATCTCGAATCTCGCCTGGGCGGAAGATGGCTCGGTGCTCTACATCACGGGCGGCGGTGCGGTGTATCGAATCAAGCTCACGACGAAGGGGGCGGGATGGTAAGGGGACGGAAGGTCAATGGTCAATGGGTGAGGGCAAGATACGGGGGAGGGAGCAATGGCGAACCATTACGACGTGATCATCATCGGGACTGGCGCGGGCGGCGGCACCCTGGCCTATCACCTGGCCCCGTCCGGAAAACGGATCCTCCTCCTTGAACGCGGCGGCTACCTGGCCCGCGAGAAGGACAATTGGGACTCGCGCGCGGTCTTCATCGAGAACAAGTACAAGGCCAAGGAAGGCTGGCGGGACAAGGACGGCCACACCTTCCATCCGGGCATCCATTATTACGTGGGCGGGAACACGAAGGTGTACGGGGCGGCGCTCCTTCGGTTTCGCCGGGAGGACTTCGGGGAGGTCAAGCATCACGGCGGGATCTCGCCGGCCTGGCCGATCACCTATGACGAGTTGGAACCCTATTACACGAAGGCCGAGCACCTCTATCAAGTGCATGGCGAGCACGGGCTGGACCCGACCGAACCGGCGGCCAGTGCGCCCTACCGGTTCAAGCCGGTCAGCCACGAGCCGCGCATCCAGGAGTTGCACGACGATCTGAAGCGGATGGGGCATCATCCCTTTTCGCTCCCGCTCGGAATCCGGCTGACCGAAGAGCGACGCGAAACCAGC
>JBFFYZ010000259.1:0-3908 GCA_041568895.1 Nitrospiraceae bacterium | reverse complement strand
GGAAGGCAGGCGATAGCATGTCCTGGAAACCGGTCTCTCAAGTCGCCAGTCTATTAGATCAGCATCAGGTCGGCAAGTCCGGAGGGGTCGACGGCTTTCGAGCTTTTTAACTTTCACGCTTTGATGTCCACTCTGATCCGCAAAACGTTTCCGGTTCCGCCCCTGGGCTGTAACTGCTCGATTCTCGGAGATCCGGTCTCCAAGCAGGCGATCGTGGTCGATCCGGGAGGGGCGGCCGAGCGGATTCTCCGGGAGGTAGAGGCCATGGGGCTGACGGTCGTCCGGATCCTCCACACCCACGCCCATTTCGATCATTTCCTGGCCTCGGGAGAGATCAAACACGCGACCGGCGCCACTCTGGGCCTGCACAAGGATGACAAGGACCTGTGGGAGGCGTTGGAGCTCCAGTGCCAGGTGTTCGGCGTGCCCTACCGTCCCGCGCCCGCGCCCGACTCCTGGCTGCGGGACGAGGAGCCCATCACCATTGGCAGCCTCGAGGGCGTCGCCCTGCATACCCCCGGGCACACGCCGGGCTCCCTGTGTCTGTATTTCGACCGGGAGCAGCTGATTCTGGCTGGCGACACGCTGTTCCGCGGAGGAATCGGCCGGACGGATCTCTGGGGAGGGGATTTTCAGGCCATCCAACGGTCGATTAAAGAACGGTTGTACGGGCTCCATGAGGAGACGCACGTGGTCACGGGCCATGGAGAGGAGACGTTGATCGGGCTGGAACGAGAGTCGAACCCCTTCGTTCGGGTGTGAGGGTTGGAAAGGGGCGGGAAAAGATCGGGTATTTGCAGAGGGAGGGAGTCATGACACCTTTCGGGCGATTCATAGCCTTGAGTCTTGTGGCAGGACTCTTACTGGGACTGTCCGGGTCCATCTCCCGGGCTGCAGTCAGCGAGAAGGAACCCCCATCGGGCTCCTCGGCGGAGGTCCCGGATGGGCAGGTGAAGATCCAAGAGGTGGAGGTGCGCCTGTCGGACCATGGCCCGGTGATCTTGTTGAAGGCGGAAAACCGGACGATCCCGATTTTCGTGGATCCGACCGTGGCCGGATCCATCCAGGCGGCGCTCACCGGGCAGAAGTTACGACGGCCCCTCTCGCACGACCTCATGCACTCGATCCTCGGGTCGTTCGGCGCCAAGGTCACGAAAACTTCCATCACGCTCAAGGACGGGATCTACTACGCCGACCTGACCGTGGTCACGCCGGATCGGTCCAAGGTGTTCGACAGCCGGTCCTCCGACGCGATCGCGCTCGCTATCCACTTTAAGGCGCCGATTCTGGTGGGGCGGGACCTCTTGGAGTCCGCGGGGAAGGACATGCAGGAGAAGAAGGGGATGATCTTGTGACTTACCTCTGGGCCATGCGCTCGGCCAGGCGCTCCAGCCGCCTGGCGGCGGAGCGTTTGATAAAGGCCGTGTTTTCCTGGAGGTGCTGTTCTTGGGAGATCTTGCCCTCCCGCCGGCGCTGCAGCTGATCCAGGCCGAAGCGGGACACCTCGCCCTCCGCTTCCGCGTTAATCTCTTTCCACAATTTCTCGCATCGAGGCTGATCCTGTTTCGGGTACCGGTCGCACGGCTGTCCGGCAAAGCTCCCGGCCACCGGACCGAGCATTCCTAGGACCAGGCACCCTATTCCAACCCCGAGGTTCATGACGCGGCTCCTTCCATGGCGGCGGCATCTTATCACAACCTGAACGTCTGTGATCCGAACACGGCGTCGGCGCTGGTGGGGGAGCTCCGGGTGGCCATGCGGCGCCTGTTGTTCGAGTTGTGCCGGGATCTGCAGGCTCATTATCCCCGGGCGGTCCGGGCGTTCAGGCTGCCGCTGGGGTTTTTTCGCGACGCGGCTCGCCGTCTGCCACCGGAGGCCTATTCGGGCTGGAAAGTGGCGGGATGGGTGGAGGACCTCAACGACCTGGTGTACTTCATTGATCTGCGGGAGCAATGGCGTCGTGAGAAAGCTCGCCGCGCCTTCGCCGACGCCTTGTGGGTCGAGTGCCAGGACCGGCTCTATGAGAACCGTTTTCTGGACGACCTGTTCCCCCGGGGAGAACCGCACACTGCGGGGCTGGCTCGGCGCCTCGAGAGCTTGTGCGCCCGTCTGGCAAGGGGGGTGACCATGGAATCGCTGTTTCTGGTGCCGGGCCTCCCTTGCGCGTGGCTGGGCCGGGTGTGCCGATCGGATTCAGAGGCTTTCCGGACGCTGCCGTTCGACCTCCAGCCCAATTTCGAACGCGCGGAGCAAGCGGGAGGTCTCTCGGTGGGGTGGGAGGGGGGCTCTCTGGTCGCTCCAACCGCCCTTCGCCGACGGCTTTCCCGGCTCCCCCGCTCAGGCAGGCTCCATGTGACGCCGGTCGGAATTCAGGTGCGCCTGGAAGGAGCCACGTGGCCGGTGCTGTCCCTGGACGATCGCGGCGTGCGGTGGCATTGGCGCTACGTGCCGCCTTGTAAGGTGCGGCCGGCCGGCCCCTTACGGCCTGGCCCCCTCACCCTTGGGCCTTCCTTGCAGTACCGGGGGAATGAGCCTTGCCGCGTGGGTCGAGCCCCGGCCGACTCGGTGCCCCGCCTGCAGGCCGCCCTGTCCATGATCGAGCTGGTCTGGCCTGAGGGCGCGCGCCTGGTCCGGTGTCTTACGACCCGGATCGTGCCGCTCAAGGCCCGGGGCGTGGTGAGCTTCAGCTACCGGCACCGTCCCGGCCTGTCGTTCATCAATATGTATGAGCGAAATGATCTGGATCTGGTGGACGACCTGCTCCACGAGAACAGCCATCATCATCTCAATCTGCTCTTACGAAAGTCTCGCCTGCGCCGGGGAGACCGCCAGCGGGAGATCTTTTATTCCCCCTGGCGCCGGAGTCTCCGGCCCCTGCACGGCATCCTCCATGCCACGTTCACCTTTACGGTCGGCGCTGTCCTGTTCGAGCGGATCTCCTCCTATGCCGCGAAGCATGGTGGCCGGGTGAGCCTTGGTCGGGGGGCGGGCCTTGGACCTCGTGAGGTCCTGCGGGCGCGCTACCGGTGCCTCGAAGAGGTCGAATCGGTCCGCTATTCGCTGGAGGACTTATCCGACGCGGCCCATCGCTTGGGATGGTTGACCGCCTCGGGCCTGTCCCTCGTCCGGGCCCTGCAGCGGGAGATCAAGCGGGTGGCCCTCCGGATCGCGCCCTTCCGGAATCAGGTCCTTCGATCCAGATACGGCCCGGCCTTCCGCCGGCATGTTCAAGCCTTGGAGGAAGCAAGAAAAATGTATGGTCGGCCGCTAAGAGTGAGTGGATCAGGTAAACCGAGAGATTTGAAGAGGAGGGTAGGATGACAGCGGAAGAGATTATGAGGCTGTTGGGCTTGAAACCGCTTCCACGGGAAGGAGGCTTTTATATAGAGACCTACCGCTCGGAGGATTTGGTCCCCCAGATGGCGCTGCCCGAACGGTATGGCGGGGACAAAGCGTTGAGCACCGCAATCTATTACTTCCTAACGCCGGACACGTTTTCCGCCCTCCATCGCCTCCCGACCGATGAGATTTATCATTTTTATCTGGGCGATTCGGTCGAGCTGGTCCAACTCAACCCCGACGGGTCCGGGTCGGTGACGGTGCTGGGGACGGATCTTGCGGCCGGCATGCGGCCTCAGGTGGTGGTCCCGAACGGCGTCTGGCAGGGTTCCCGCCTCCGCCCCGGCGGCCGCTTCGCCCTGATGGGTACGACGATGGCCCCTGGCTTCGACCCCGAGGACTACGAGGCCGGCGCGCGTGAGGATCTGCTTCGAACACACCCCCAGTTTCGGGACCTCATTCAGGCCCTTACTAAAAAGGGCGACGGCTAGCTCTTTGCTGGGACCATATGCTGGTGAATCCATTCGACCAAGGTGTCCCGCTTGAGGTTCCCGGCTGCAAGCTGCAGC
>JBFFYZ010000258.1:0-3908 GCA_041568895.1 Nitrospiraceae bacterium | reverse complement strand
TCGGTAGTGCGCACCGATGCTGTGATCCCTCCACAGAGCGGCCCGCGCAATACAGTGGGACACCTGCACCATGTTCTTGACTTCCAGATCGGCCTTCGTCGTGTACGACCCCGAGACCTGCCGTTCCCACCGAGACAGCTGAGCGATAGCACTGGCCAGTGAATCCTTGCTCCGGACCAATCCGACCTTGCCCCACATGACCCGACGGAGGGAATTCCGGAGTTTTTCCGCATCCTCCAGCCCCGGTGGCGGGGCTTCGCCGATTGCCGGAGGGAGGTCCAGGGCCGGAGGCCGTAAAAGATCTCCCGCCTGATCCCCGAAGCGGGTCGCTGCCGCCGCGGCACGCGCCCCGAACACCAGACCCTCCAGCAGGGAGTTGCTGGCCAAGCGGTTCGCCCCGTGGACCCCGCTGCAGGCAACCTCGCCCGCGGCGAACAGCCCGGGCAGGGAGGTGGCTCCATTCAGATCGGTCCCCACCCCTCCCATCATGTAATGCGCGCTGGGGGACACCGGGATCCATTCCTCCGTGATATCGATGTCGTATCGCAGGCAGGTGGCATAGATCGTGGGGAAGCGACGCTTGACAAAGCTGGCGCTGAGGTGCGTCACGTCCAGGTAGACATGGCGGGCACGGGTCGCCGCCATTTCGGACCAGATCGCACGTGCCACGATATCCCGCGGCGCTAGCTCCCCGTCCGGGTGGTACCGCTCCATGAACCGCTCGCCCTTGATGTTCCTGAGCTGCGCGCCTTCACCACGCATCGCCTCGGTCAGCAGAAAGGGCGGGCTCGAGGGAAGGTACAAGGCGGTGGGATGGAACTGGACAAACTCAAGGTCCTCCAGGACGGCGCCGGCCCGCCAGGCCATGGCCATGCCATCCCCCGTGGCGGCGGCCGGGTTGGTGGTCCGCGCATACACTTGGCCCGCCCCGCCGGTTGCCAGGAGCACCGCTCGAGCAGGGATCACTTTGCGCACGCCGGTGGCTTCGTCCACCACCACCGCACCCCGACAGACCTGTCTTTCCACCAGGAGGTCCATCGTGAAATGACGCGGAAGCCAATGGATTCGTTTGCTTCGCCGGCGCACTTGTGCAATGAGCACCCGGACCATCTCGTTGCCGGTCGCGTCGCCCCGAGCTCGCAGGATGCGGCTCCGGCTGTGCGCCGCTTCCCGGGCGAAGGCGAATTTCCCTCCGATCTTGTCGAAGCGGGCGCCCCAGGCGATGAGCTCTTGAACCCGTTCAGGCCCTTCCTCCACCAGGACCCGGACCGCCTCGGGCCGGCAGAGCCCGTGGCCCGCCTTGAGCGTATCGTCGAGGTGAAAGGCGACATCGTCCTCTTCACTGAGCGCCACGGCCACTCCCCCCTGAGCATAGCTCGAGCTGCTCTCGCGCGGATCGCCCTTGGTCAGCACGAGGACCTCCCCGTGCCGGCTCAAATCGATCGCGGCGCGCAATCCGGCCACTCCGCTTCCGATGACGAGGAAATCCGCCTGCGGGGTTGTTGTCAGCCGCCTGGTCGCCGATCTGGCACGCATCGCGTCAGCCTCTGGCTCCCTGTTCAAGCCGTGCCTGGGGTGGCGGTTTCATGGAAATGCCGAACGGCAAGTCCCCTTCCACGCTTTGCAGCAAGATGGATTTCTCCCCCACCCATCGTAATTTCCCGTGCCCCGTATCCCGTATGCCGGCGTCTGTCTCGGACTTCTTCCATTGACCCTGCCAGTGGATAAAGACGTCGATCGTCTCCCCTTCGATCACGATCCGCTCGATGGAAAAGTCCAGAGAGATTTCTTGAAAGATTTCGAAATCCTTCTTGAACTCCTGCTCCAGCCGGTCCATAGGGTCCAAGGGAAGCACGAGATTGCGGAGGCCGGCGAGGTCTTTGTGTACGTAGGCGCTTTGGAGCGCCTGGACCGCGGAATAAATGCGCTCAAACCGCGCATGATCCTCTGGGTACCGGGGGCCTTTGGACGAGCAGCCCCATCCCAGGGCCGCCAGGCCCATGACAAGCAGCAGAACCCACTGGGCTGAACGATGTGACCTAGCCATGGCGCACTAGGTGCAGTATAGGAAGCGGTCGTTCAAGGCGTCAAGCCGGCCCGGCAGCGGTCCACGAGGGCCGCCGTCGGTTTCTTGACAGGGTCCCAACGTCTGTGTTACGACACGCCCGCTTCTGCACGCCAATGCAGCGTTTGAATTCCCCGTGATGCTTGCTTTTGGTTCCCAAACTTTATACACTCGCGCCCGTAGAGGAGATCAGCATGGCCAGTGTTCTGAAGAAGCGCCGGAAAAAGATGCGCAAGCACAAACACAAAAAACTCCGTAGACGGATGAAGTTTGCGCGGCGGAGAACGTAAGCACCGCTCACGGGGATTCGGAGGTCCGCATGACCGAAGGAAAACGAGCCAAAATTCGGGTCCGAACTGTCAACAACAGTTATGTCGGAGAGTTTACCATTCCTCCCATGCGCAACCGGGTCTCGGACGTCCTGAATGAAGAACAGAGGCAATTTATCAGCCTTACGGATGTCGTCATCAACGAGAAGGAACGCGCCGACTTTGTATCGCTCAACAAAAACCTCATTGAATCCATCACCCAGTTGTAAGCGCGCAACTTCCGATCATCCTTTTATTCTCGCCGTTCGCCGATCCAGAGGGTAGGCCCTCGTGATTCCGGGTCCCGGGGGACACCCAATCCGACTCGCCGACAACCGAATCCCATGTGGTATTACTACTCCAGGTTCTATCCCTTTCTAAAACCCTATCTGCCCCGCATGGGCCTCGCGGTCGTGCTGGTCATAGGGATCGCCCTTCTGAATCTCGCCCTCCTCCGGTTCGCCGGGGTGGCCTGGGACTACATTACGGTTCAGCGGGACCTTCACCGGATGACCGCCACCATCGGGTTGCTGCTCGGGTTGATGCTCGTCCAGGGCCTCCTGTCCATCGGTCACGGCTACCTCACGGCCTGGGTTTCCCAAGGCATCATGGCCGATTTTCGGACCCATCTGTTCGGCCATCTCCAAAGTCTGTCCCTCAATTTTTTCGCCACCCGCCGGACCGGCGAAATTCTCTCTCGCCTCATGAACGACGTCAACATTATCCAGACGACGGTCACCGAGACCCCGGTGGACTCGGCCAAACAACTCGTCACGTTGATCGGCGGCCTCACCTTTCTGCTGATCATGAACTGGCAACTCTGCCTGCTGATCCTCCTGGTCTTACCCCTCATCATCCTGGTCGCCAAGCTCTTTGGCAAGCAACTCAAAACTCTCTCGACGACGATCCAGGATCAAACTGCGGCCATGACCACGCTGATCGAAGAGGTCATTTCTGGCATCCGGATCGTCAAGTCGTTCGTGCAGACCTCCCACGAGCAGGCGCGGTTTTCGGACCAGATACAAGCGGTGCTTCGGCTGAAGCTTCGACGGGAAATCGTGCTGGCCGTGTTTGTGCCGACGATTACCCTCGTCACCTTTGCTGGCGCCTCGGCCGTGATGTGGTACGGCGGCCGCCAGGTCATCGAGGGGTCCATGTCGCCGGGGGATCTCTTCGCGTTTGTGCTGTTTGCCGGCATCCTCATCGGGCCGTTCGGCTCGGCCGCCCGGGTGTTCACGAAGCTCAAGGAAGCCCAGGGGGCCTTGGTGCGAGTGTTCGAGATTTTGGATACGCAACCGGAGGTGACGGATCGACCCGACGCCGTAGACCTGCCCCCCATCCGGGGGCAGATGCGGGTGGCCCAAGTGTCCTTTTCCTACGACGCCAGGCAGCCGGTCCTGTCGGACCTCTCTTTTGAAGCCAACCCGGGCGAACTGGTGGCTTTCGTGGGACCCACCGGGGCCGGCAAAACGACCCTGGTCAACCTCCTCCACCGCTTTTATGACCCGACCGAGGGCACGATCGAAATCGATGGG
>JBFFYZ010000257.1:0-3918 GCA_041568895.1 Nitrospiraceae bacterium | reverse complement strand
TCCAACGGCAGCGCCGCCCCGTGGTGCTCGCTGCTGTGCAGGATAACCAGGGAAGGATCTTGGGCGACGGCCGATCCAAACAGCAGGACAGAAAGGCAGAATGACCAAAGAAGAACCAGTAGGGACAAACGAAAAAGCAGGGCAAAGGGTTTTTGGGGGTGTTCTTTTGGAAAAGAATCGAATGACAACTTCATGAAGGGTTGTTCCAATGAATTGGACCTCTTTCAGTTTAAAGGTCTGCGGAACGAATTTCTACCGGTGGAACCCCACATTTCCCCATTTATTACAGGTGGCCTGCGCCCTGGAGCGAACTTCGCCGGAGCGGCAGGGCCCCTCCCGACATCCGGAGAAGGAAAGCCGGTACTGACCACCGCACCGTGGTCTTCGACCACGGCGACGGGAATACCGGAAGGATTCCGCTCCGGACTGTCGTGGTAGGGATGACGCGGGAGGCGGGAAGCGGAAGGACGCAGGCCACCTGTGGGGCAGGGTGATTCTAAACGCTCAGGGGGTGAGCTTTCCGATCTTGCTGGCGTACTTGCCGCGGAAGAACATGCCCATTTCCGTGAACCAGACGCGGCCGTCCTTGTCGAGGGCGATCGAGTTGGGGTTGCACCGCTCGCAGGGGACCGGAAATTCCGCCATCCCCTTGGAGGTGCCCGGCTCGGCCTTGGAGAGGTCCAGCCGGCCGATGCTGGTGCCGCGATGGGTGGTAAACCAGACCAGATTGCGTTCACGGTCCAGGACGAGGTCGTGGGGCTGGCTGCGTTTGGTGGGGACCGGGTATTCGGTGATCTTGGCGATGCTGTTCCCTTCGACGGTGATGTGGGCGAGCTTGTCCTGGAAAAACAGCGTGAGCCAGAGGTCGTCTCCCGCGCCCGTGGTCAGGCCGTGTGGCACGCTGTCGTCCGGCGGAATCTGGAACTCCACGATCTGTCCGGTGGCCGGGTCCAGCATGCCCAGACGGTTCTTCGGCTGGCCGGCAAAGAACAGGCCGCCCATCGTAAACCAGAGGCGTCCCTTCGCGTCGATCGTCAGGTCATGGGGATGGCCCCCCGGCGTGGGGATGGGAAATTCCTGAAATTCCCCGGACTCGGGATTCAAGCGCCCCACCTGGTTCGCGGAAAACTCGACGAACCAGAGCATCCCCTGGGCGTCGAAGGCCAGGTGATGCGGCTCGCTCTGTGGGGTCGGGATGGCATATTCCTCGATCAGCCTGGTGGCGGGATTCAGCATGCCGATCTTGTTGCCGGTGCGCTCCGTGAACCAGACCCGGTCCTGCGCGTCGAATGTCAGGTAATGGGGATTGCTGTCGGGCGTGGGGACCGGGTACTCGGTGATCCCGGTGGACTCGCGGTTCCTGGCTTCCGCGGGGACGAGCTTCCCGATCTTGTTCGCGTTGATCATCGTGAACCAGAGATTGCCCTGGCGGTCGAAGTGCAGGTCGGTGGGGGAGCTGTCGGGGGTCGGCGTGACGTACTCTTCGATCGTGGCCGCCTGCGCGACCGGAAGGGCGAGCCAGCTTGGGAAGATAGAGACCGGCATGGCGGAGCCGAGGAGCCCAATGCAGAGGACCGATCCGAATAACCCAACCCGTTTGAGCCCCCGTCTCAGCCGTCCAGTCGAATGCATGGCGGCCTCCGCTGCTGCTAAAGACCCAATCACGCCTTATGACTCCTTGTAACCGCCACAGAAGCTGACTGTCAAGCCAGGCGGAGGCAAGGCCAGTGAATTGCCTTTCACGCAAGCCGTAGGGTATTCTAATAATCTCCGCGGATGGATGCAGCTGTATAAAGGAGGCCCATGATCAGTAGCGAGGCGTTGGCAACGTATATTCAAAAGGCGATGCCGGATGCATCCGTGACGGTCACGGATAAAACCGGAACCCAGGACCACCTGGCCGTCCAGGTGATCTCGGATGCGTTCAAGGGGAAAAACCTGTTGGACCGGCATCGGATGATCTACCAGGCGCTGGACGAGCCCATGAAGGACGGGCGGATTCATGCGCTGGAGATTCGAGCGGAGACGAACGATGAACTATGAACGCTGAATGCTGAACTGCAGAGGGGGCATCGTCAGGGGACTTTTCTCAATTCCGATCTTTATTCAGCATTCATCATTCCGCGTTCAGCGATTTCGCAAAGGAGGATAAGATGGCTGATCCGATAGAAGAGGAAATTCAAAAAGAGATCAAGGCGAACAAGATTCTGATTTACGGCAAGGGGACCAAGCAGATGCCCATGTGCGGATTCACGCGCGAGACCATGGGGTTTTTCGACAAGTTCGGCTACCCCTACGAGCTGATTGACGTGCTCCAGAACACGGCCAAGCGGGAGGCGCTGACGAAGCTGACCAACTGGCCGACGCTGCCCAAGGTTTTCATCAACGGACAATTCTACGGGGATACGGACGTCCTCGAGCCGATGGAGAAGAAGGGCGAGCTGGAGCCGCTGCTGAAGCAGGCCTTCGGAAAGTAAATCCGTTTCTACGAAGGAACGAGGGCGGCTGTCATGCTCTTGTGCTCGCGGAACCCGCACTTCAGAAAGTGCCGGGTACCCGTTGCTTTTAGAATGCAACGGGTCGCTGACGCGCGCAGTGAGAGCACAACAGCCGCCCTTGTTCTTTCAAAGTGACGGACCTTCCTCCAGACTTGCCTTGCCGTGGAGTTCCTAATTTTCTCATCTAGGTTGCACAAGTAGGCCGCAGCACACTTGCTTGATAGTTAGGCAACTGATGAAGCCTACATGGGCCCACTACTTTTTTGCGCAGGAATGGCCGGCGAGAATCTGGATGAGCATGTTCCCGATTTCCTTTGGGACCATCGCAGCCATTCTTGGTTGGCTCACTCTCGAGTTTCTGCGTAGCTGGACCGAGGTCCTCCTGTTCGCTGCCTACGTGGGTCTCGTGGCGGCCCTGGGTTGGTTTGTCGGCATCCTTGTGGGTTGGTTTGTGCTTGGTCCGCTCTACTTTGATCGCAGCATCAAGAATGGCGAACCATTCCAACCAGGTGATCTGGTGCACATTCTCGTTGGCCCGTATCGTGACCGTATTGCCCGGGTCTACAGCACCTTTGAGGTTGGCAGTTTCGCTGGAGCTCACCGCGTCCGGGTTGAACTTGGAGAGAAGGAAAAGGATGACTGGAAGGACGTTTTCAGTTCGTACCAGATCCTCCGAATCTCAACACCAAAACGCGGGGATCCGACGGAGGCCCAACCCGACGCTCCAACGGGCACGGGCAAGCCAGGTGGATGAGCATTCGCATTAGCCGGATGACCGGTACCAGGACGAGACGGCGATGGACATGGGCGAGCTCATCCATATGAAATCTGACGACCTAATTTCCATCCAAGAAGAGCGGGCCGCTCCAACTCGGCATTTCACCCGTTGCAACCGGCAGAGCAACGGGTTCCCGAGCACAACGCGGCTTTGATGCCCGCTCCAGCATTTCAGCCCGGCTCCTAGGAAAATGTAGACGCACCGACCTCACCGCGCACTCAGGAGTTTATGGAACAGTAAATGGATGAGAGTGCTCGCCACGGGAAAAAGGCGCGTCTTGGCGCGCCTGGGGTGGGCGGGTCGGAAGGTGCGCGCAGTCGGAGCGCAACAGCCGCCCTTGTCATTTAGATACCCGCAGCGGCTCTGGAAAAGGTGATGGAAAAGGGCCGGCGACGTGAGCGTTTTGAAACTCACCTTGCCGGGCAACGGTCACCAGAATGTCAGGGCGGCTGTCACGCTCCCGTGCTTGCACCAGCCCCCTCTGCTCATATCCCCCAGCCCCCGCTCACGTGGATGTTCCCGCCGTTGACGTAGCGGGCTTCCTCCGACAGCAGGAAGCGCGCGGCCGCCACCGTATCCTTCACGTCCCCCACATACCCGGCCGGGATGCGCTTGGTGACGCCGGCCAGCTCGGCCGGCGGC
>JBFFYZ010000256.1:0-3918 GCA_041568895.1 Nitrospiraceae bacterium | reverse complement strand
CGCGGGGTCCACTTCTCCTTCCAGTCCAAGGGGAGCTGGGTGCGCCGGTTTTTGGTCAACGCGGCGGATGGGACCGATGACCTGGCCGATCCCGAGGGCGAATTTCACATCACCCTGAAGTGAACAAGCCATTCAAAGGTCATCCTGCCCCCGTTTCAAATCTATCCGGAATAGGGTATGATTCCACCCTCGGTTTTTGTGTGCAGCGGACCGCAATTTTATAAGGGAGGTCATATGGCAACCGACAGCGCGCGTGACACATCCAAAGCCGTCTCCGATGAGACCAAAGGGGGGACGCAGACGAAGATCAAGTGGGACGACTCGAACATGCGGAGCAGCTATGCCAACGTATGCAACGTGGCGAGCACGCGGGAGGAGATGGTGCTCCTGTTCGGGATCAACCAGTCCTGGAATGCGGCTCAACGGGAGCTCACGGTCCAGCTCAGCGACCGGATCATTCTCAGTCCCTTTGCCGCCAAACGGCTCCTGACCCTCCTGACCGGCGTGGTCCGGGAATATGAATCCCGTTTCGGGACCCTGAACATCGAGCCGGGGAGGCCGGCCGACTCGGTGGCGGGAGCCAAGTAGGTCGGCGGGGTAGGGCACCCTGCTGGTCTCCCCCTCCGGAGAGCCAGGAATGGATCCGGCCAACCTCGATACCCGGCCTGGTTCGGAGCGGCCTGACGGTGAGGCCGGCGTTGCCCCTCGCTCGGGAACCGATCCGGACCGCGCGCTGTGGGCGGAGTTTGCCGACGCGGCCAGCGCCGACGCCTTTTGCCAGGCCTGGCTCGCCCTGCAATGCCGGATGATCCCCGGGGTCCGGGGCGGCGTCCTTCTGCTGGGAGCCCCGGATCAGGGCCCTTTCACTCCGGTCGCGGCCTGGCCGGAACCCCGTCGCAGCAAGATCCAGCACCTGGCCGGAGTCGCGGAGCGGGCCCTCCGCGAACGCCAGGGTCTCCTGCAAGAGCGCGACGTCAATCGTGCCGCCGATCCGGCCGACCTGGGCGCCCACGAAGTCGCTTATCCCATTCAAGTTGAGGGCCGCATCCACGGGGTCATCGCCCTCGACCTCACCACCCGCTCCCCACAGGAATTTCAAGAGGTCCTGAGACGGCTGCATTGGGGGGCCGCCTGGATCGAGTTGCTGGTTCGGCGCAAGGAAGCCCTCGCCGAGATCCACACGAAGGAGCGCCTCCAGACCGTTCTGGATCTCGTGGCCACCCTGGCCGGGGAAACGCGCTTTTTCGCCGCTGCCACCGGCTTTGCAACCGACCTTGCCACCCGCCTCGGCTGCGAACGGGTGAGCGTCGGATGCGTGCGCGGAGGCCATGTCCGCATCCGCGCGGTCTCCCACAGCGCCCAATTCGGAAAGCACAGCAATCTGATCCGGGCCATCGGACACGCGATGGATGAAGCCCTCGATCAGGCGGCTACCGTCGTGGTGCCCCCTCTGAGCGACCAGACGGTTCAGGTGACGCGCGCCCATGAGGAGCTCGGTCGCCTCCACGAGGCCGGAGCCATTTGTACGGTACCCCTCCGCAGCGGCACCCGCCAAATCGGCGCGCTGACCTTTGAGCGGTCGGGGGACCGGCCATTCGACGCGCAGACGGTCGAAATATGTGAAGCCATCGCCGCGGTCTCAGGCCCCATCCTGGAGGTCCAGCGGCGGGAAGATCGGTGGCTGATCACCAAGGCGGCCGATGCCGCCGTCACCACCCTCCGTCATCTGGTCGGCCCGCACCATATGGCCTTGAAGCTGGCGGCGCTGATCGTGACCGGGCTGGTCGCCTTCTTTGCGCTGGCCCAAGGGGACTATCGGGTGAACGCCAAGACCGTCCTGGAAGGACAGGTCCTGTTGGCGGTGGTGGCCCCCTTCGACGGCTATATCGTGTCCGCTCAGGTTCGGGCGGGCGATCTGGTGCTGGATGGACAGCAGGTTGCGACCCTGGATGATCGGGAGCTGCGCCTCGAAAGTCTGAAATGGAAGAGCCAGCACGAGCAATTCCGCAAGGAATACAACCAGGCCCTGGCACAGCGCGAGGCGGCACAAGTCGAGATTTTGTCGGCCCAGCTCGGTCAGGCCCGGGCCCAATTGGCCCTGTTGGAAGACAAGCTGTCCAAAACCCGCCTGATGGCGCCGATGACCGGAGTGGTGGTCACGGGTGACCTCAGCCAATCGCTCGGTTCTCCGGTGGAACGGGGGGAGGTCCTGTTCGAGGTGGCCCCCCTGGATGCCTATCGGGTGATTCTGCAGGTCGACGAGCGGGACATCCGCGACGTTCATGTGGGACAAACCGGACAACTGTTGCTGTCCTCTTTTCCGAACGAGCCTGTCCCGTTTACGGTGGAGAAAATTACGCCCGTCTCTACGGCGGAAGAAGGGCGGAACTATTTCCGCGTCGAGGCGGTCCTGAGCCATGCTCCGGACCGGTTGCGGCCCGGCATGGAAGGCGTAGGTAAAATCGACATTGACCGGCGCCATCTGATCTGGATCTGGACCCATGAGATCCTCGATGGAGTCCGGCTCGCGCTCTGGAAATGGCTCCCCTAGAAACGGTGATGGGTGACGAGTGACGGGTGACGGGGGGCATCAGGTTTTGTGAACCCAGACGGATCGGTTCATTGTTGTGAGACTCCGTACCCACTCGTCACGCGTCACGTGTCACTGGGTTTCCCATGACTGAATCCCTATTCAGCCCATCGTGGTATCGAGTCGCCGACCTTACCCCTAAGCTGCGCTCCCATGCCCAAATCCACCGGCATCAATATCGAGGCCAAACCTGGTTCGTGCTCCAGGATCACTCGGCCGGCCGTTTTCACCGATTCTCCCCCTCGGCCTATTTCGTGATCGGGTTGATGGATGGCCGGCGCACCACCCAGGTCATTTGGCAGTTGGCGGCAGAGCGGCTCGGAGACGAGGCTCCTACCCAGGAGGAAATGATCAAGCTGCTCAGTCAGCTCTACATGGCGGACGCCCTGCAGTGCGACGTCCCGCCCGACACCGCCGAGGTGTTGCGGCGAGCCCAGCGTCAAGAAAAACGGGCCTGGATGGGCCGGTTTCTGAACCCCTTGGCGCTCCGGTTTCCCTTGCTGGATCCCGAACGGGTCCTGCAGCGGTTTCTTCCCCTGGTCCGTCCATTGATGGGATGGACCGGGGGCGTCCTCTGGCTGGCCGTCGTGGGACCCGCAATCGTGCTGGTCGGGACCCATTGGACGGATCTCACCGAGAATTTGCTGGACCGAGTGCTGGAGCCGCAGAACCTGCTGCTGCTGTGGCTGTTGTTTCCCATCCTTAAAGTCTTCCATGAATTTGGCCATGCTTTTACCGCCAAGGCCTTCGGGGGAGAAGTCCACGAAATGGGGGTCATGTTCCTGGTGTTTGCCCCGGTGCCCTACGTGGACGCGTCGTCGGCTTCCGCCTTCCGCAGCAAATGGCAACGGATCCTGGTCGGTGCGGCCGGCATGGTCGTCGAGCTGTTCCTTGCCGCGCTGGCCCTGTACCTCTGGCTCAGCGTGGAGCCGGGGCTCGTCCGCACCCTGGCGTACAATGCGGTGCTGATCGGCAGTATTTCGACCGTCGGGTTCAACGCCAATCCGCTGTTGCGGTTTGATGGGTATTACATCCTGGCCGATTGGCTGGAGATTCCCAATCTGCGCCAGCGGGGCAACGCCTACCTGGGCTACCTGTGCGAGCGCTATCTCTTCGGCGAGCCCGACACGCCCATGCCGCCGGCCACTGCGGGCGAGCGCGGATGGTTTGTGACCTATGCGGTGGCGTCGTTTGTGTACCGTACCCTTGTGATAGTCGCGATCTTGTTTTTCCTCATGGACGAATGGTTCGTCGTCGGCATCCTGTTGTCCGGGTTCGCGACAATCATGTGGTTCGTTGTGCCGACGGTGAAGGGGCTGTCGTACCTG
>JBFFYZ010000255.1:0-3950 GCA_041568895.1 Nitrospiraceae bacterium | reverse complement strand
GCCAATGGAGGCGCATGATCTGAACCCGGCGATTGACCCGCTCCGCCACCGTCAGCACTACTTCACGGAAGGCGGCGACCGTAATCCAGAATTCTTGTTTTATCCGGTCCAGTGATGGCGTGGTCATAAGAAAGACAATCCTGAAACCCTGGAACTTATCCCATTCATCTAACGTCGGATAAGAAGTATTATGTCAACTAATAGATGGAGCCTTACTAGCCCCGATCTTAGGCTCGGTCCTGTTCCATATCCTTATAAGATTGTCTTTATGCCGGGCCAAGACCAACCCGCCTACTCCACAGGCAAAAACTTCAAACTTCCAGCCGCTCCACAAGACCGCCGCTACCACCGGGAAAAGACCAAAGGCCGCGATAGCTCCTCCTGAAGAATATCGCCAAAGGGCGACCACTGCAACCCACACACAGGTTAGAATCACCCCGACCAGAGGCGCCACCCCAAAAACCGCGCCGAGGGCCGTCGCGACACCTTTCCCTCCCCGGAATTGAAGGAATATGGGAAAGACATGCCCAAGAATCGGACTGGCGGCAGCCAAAAGGATCCACCCTTCCTCTTCCAGGACAACTTGGGCCACCACCCCCACCAGGAGCCCCTTGCCCAAATCCCCGAGTAACGTCAGGGAGCCCGCCACCTTTCCGCCCACCCGCAAGACGTTGGTAAACCCAATGTTCCGGCTTCCCGCAGTCCGGGGATCCACGGACCCCAACGCCTTCGCCACCACCACGCCAAAAGGAACGGAGCCGAGAAGATACCCTCCGGCGATCAGGGCCAGCGCTATCCAAATATCGGGTGCCACAGTTTCGGGTACCACGGTCAACGGGAAGGAAAACCGAAGGTTCGGGATTGCGGCTCGGATCCGGGATCAGGCTGGGCCTTTCAGCGCGACCTGCCGCCAAAATTTCCCCAGGTACTGCCCGCCCGACCAGAGCCCTAGCCCCAAGGCCACATATAACAGGATGGTCCCGCCGAGATGCACGTTCCAGGCAGCCAACAGCGGGCTATGTTCCAGGATCAGCAGGAGAATGGCGACCACCTGCGCGACCATTTTATATTTGCCGGTCGTTTCCGCCGACATCACAATCCCTTCCGAGGCAGCAATGGCCCGGACGCCGGTCACGACCACCTCCCGCGCGATGATCAGGATGGCCAACAGGGCCCCCACCTGGTGGAATTCCACGAGGAGAATGAGCCCGGACAGGACCAGTAGTTTGTCGGCGATCGGATCCAACAACCGCCCCAGCTTCGTGATCTGAGAGCGTCGACGAGCCAGATACCCGTCCAGCCAGTCCGTGATGGCGGCGACGGCGAAAACCGTCGCGGCGGCGATCGCACGAGTCGGTGTGGGGTGGGAAAACAGGACCACAAAAACCGGGATCAGGAGCATCCGGGTAGCGGTCACCAGGTTAGGAAGGTTCAGCACCGACGCGCGGACTTCGGGATCCGCGGCGAAGGACTGTGGCTGTTTATAGGCGTCGGTGATTCGCATGGGACCGTGGACTGGCCGGCGCTCCCCGACCGGTGCGCTCACACCACCCCGCTTTTCAACAGATCATGGAGGTGCAGGACCCCCACGACCTCCTGGTTCTCCCCCCCCACGACGATCAGGGCGGTGATCGAATGCCGCTCCATAATCTGCACGCCCCGGGCGGCCAAGTCGTCGGGCGTAATCGTTTTGGGATTCTTGCTGGCGACATCGCCCGCCCGGGAGGACGTCCAATCGATTCCCCGTTCCAAAAAGCGCCGGAGGTCTCCGTCGGTGATCACCCCGCGCAGCCGCCCGTCCGCTTCGGTCACGGTGGTCATGCCGAGCTTCTTCGAGGTCATTTCCAGAATAGCCTCGCGCAGGGAAGCCGTATGGGGCACCCGAGGGATCGCCTCTCCTTGATGCATGAGATCCCGGACCTTGAGCAGGAGACGCCGCCCGAGGGTGCCGCCCGGATGGAACTGGGCGAAGTCTTCCTCTTTGAAACCGCGCCGCTGGAGCAAGGCGATGGCGAGGGCGTCCCCCAAGGCCAGGGTAGCGGTGGTGCTGGCGGTCGGGGCCAATCCCAGCGGGCAGGCCTCCTCGCTCACCGACACATCCAACGCCACGTCGCTGTTCTTGGCCAAGGTGGATTGGGGGCGGCCGGTGAGGGCGATGACGGGAACGCCCAACCGCTTGACCGAGGGCAACAGCTTCAGAACCTCGTCCGTCTCCCCGCTGTTGGAAATAGCGATGAGCAGATCCTTCCGCGCCAACATGCCGAGGTCGCCATGGATCCCTTCGGCCGGGTGCAGGAAAAAGGCGGGGGTGCCGGTGCTCGCCAGGGTGGCCGCGATCTTGGTGCCGATCAACCCGGACTTTCCCATGCCGGAGACGACCACCTTCCCCTGGCAGTGGAACAGCAAATCCACGGCCTGGGCGAATCGGTGATCGAGCCGGTCGATCAGGTTGGTGATCGCCCGCGCCTCGATGGCCAGAACCCGTTTTCCTTCCTCAATGCTCATAGGTCCGCCTCGGCTCCTTTTCCCGCGATCCGGCAGATCCGGACCAGGCGCTCCAGGAGCGGCTTCAAGGTGTGCAGCGGGACCATGTTCGGCCCGTCCGACAAGGCGTGGTCCGGATCGGGATGCACTTCCATGAAGAAGCCGTCACAGCCGGCTCCAGCGGCCGCCGCAGCCAGGGGCGCAACGAATTCCCGTTGGCCCGCCGAACGGGTCCCTGCCCCGCCGGGCAACTGAACGCTGTGGGTCGCATCGAACACCACCGGATACCCGAATCCCCGCAGAATCGGAAAGGCCCGCATATCCACCACCAGATTGTTGTACCCGAAGGAAGATCCGCGCTCGGTCAGCAGAATCCGCCGGTTGCCGCTCTCCTCCAGTTTAGTGACGACGTTGCCCATTTCCCAGGGAGACAGGAACTGCCCCTTCTTCACGTTGACGACCCGGCCGGTCCGTGCGGCGGCCAGCAGCAGATCGGTCTGCCGGCACAGGAAGGCGGGAATTTGCAGGACATCGACCACCTCCCCGGCCTGGGTTGCCTCCTCCACACTGTGCACATCGGTCAGGACCGGCACCCCGACTTCCTCCCGGACCTTGCGTAAAACTTCAAGCCCTTCTTGAAGTCCTGGCCCCCGGAAGGACCCGATCGAGCTTCGGTTGGCCTTGTCATACGACGATTTGAAGATGTACGGGAGGCCGATCGCCCGGGCGATTTCAGCGATCCGGTGGGCCGTATCCAGGGCCAACTGTTCGCTCTCGATCACGCAGGGGCCGGCGATGAGAAAATGACCGTGGGAGGCCCCTACCTTGAACGGGCCGATGTCCACGTCATGCGCCATACCCCCTCCTTACCTCGCTTGCGTAGCGACGCGCCTTCATCATGATCCTAGTGCGTCGAGAAAACACTTTCATAGTTTGCCTTCCTCTTGCTATCAATGGCCGCATTTTCTGCGAAGGGCCGCCCCCACAAAGGCGCTGAACAGCGGATGGGGGTGATGCGGACGCGAAGTATACTCCGGATGGAATTGGGTCGCCAGGAACCACGGATGATCGCGCAACTCGACGATTTCCACCAGCTTCCCGTCCGGTGACAGGCCGCTCAACACGAGCCCGTGCTTGGTCAGGACCTCCCGGTAGGCGTTGTTGAATTCGTAGCGGTGGCGGTGCCGCTCCCGGACTTCCGTCACCCCATAGGCCTTGTGTGCCAGGGTGCCGTCCTGGATCCGGCAGGGATAGGCTCCCAGCCGCATGGTCCCGCCCATGTCCCGGACCGAACGTTGATCCGCCATGAGATCGATGACCGGATGGGGGGTTTTCGAGTCGAACTCGGAGCTGTTGGCGTTCTCCAGGCCGGCCAGGTGGCGGGCCAGCTCGATCACCGCGCATTGCATGCCCAAACACAGGCCGAAGAACGGCATGCCCCGCTCCCGGGCATAGCGGATCGTTTC
>JBFFYZ010000254.1:0-3953 GCA_041568895.1 Nitrospiraceae bacterium | reverse complement strand
CCTGCAGAGCCGGCCGGGGCCGACATCCCAGGACACTTCCCTTCCCAACCGGTTCGGGTTTGAGTCCCAGGACACCACAACCCCGCAACGAGTCGGCCCGAGTATCGGCGATTCCAGCCTGAACCAACGCCGCTAATAACTGTTCCGTCGAACCGGAGCTGTGGCACCTTCCTTTTTGGATTCCTTGCCTCAGCCCTCAGCACTAGCTTTCCCCACCACCGGGGGCATCGGTTTCCACGTCTTTCCGCCATCCGTATTGCGATAGAGGCCGCTGCCGTTGGTCCCCGCAAAAAACGTATCGGGGTCGGTCGGACTCTGCACCAATGAGCGGATGTTCAGGCTGGCAAACCCATCGTTCATCGCCGTCCACGTGGTGCCACCATCCTCACTCTTGTGAATTCCCACCCTGGTGGCGAGATAAAGATGGCCGGGGCGCGTCCGGTCCAGCACCATCGCGCTGATCATCTGGTCCGGCAACGAGGCTCCCATGCGGATCCAGGACGCGGCGGCGTCCGAGGACTTGTAGAGGCCGTTCAAGGTCGCGGCATAGACCGTGGTCGGCTGATGCGGGTCCACCTGCATGACCGTCACCCCGAGGGCGCGGGAGGACTTGATCATCTCGGGGGGGACCAGGCCGTTGTTGGCCTTTTCCCAGTACCGTGCCCCATTGATGCTCTTATAGACCCCGCCGCTGGTGCCCGCGTACATGACGGTCGGCCGCGTGGGATCCAACGCCAGCGTCACCACCATCAAGACCTCTTTCATGCCGTCCATCCGCTTGTACCAGGCCTCGCCGCCGTCCTCCGTCTCATAGATTCCCATGGTCGTGGCGGCATAGATATGCTGCGGCTCCCGGGGGTCGAACACGAATTGGTTGACCACGGACGAGACGATTGCGCTGTCCAGCCCCGCCCGCAGCGATTTCCACCGCTGTCCTCCATCGAAGCTCTTGAAGACCGCGTCCCCCTTGGTGCCCGCATAGACGGTGGCCGGATAGACCGGATCGATGGCCAAGGTGATGACCCGGGAATGGGTCAGGCCACGGGAAATATTCTCCCAGGTTTGGCCGCCATCCCGGGACTTGAAGATGTAATCGTTCGTGGCCACGTAGAGAATGTCGGATTTGGTCGGGTGGAGGGCGATGACCACGATCGCGTCGCTCCGCCCGCAGCCCATGATGGGCAGGAGCCCGGTCAGGAGGACAAGAGCAAGGCGGAGGAACCGAACCCGCATGTGGGAATGTCCTGAGGGTGGTGGCGGACGGGTCTGTCCGCTAGCGATAGTTGATGTACTGGAGGTCCACGCCGAAGTCTTGCTGCTTGAGTAACGCGATCACAGCTTGCAGTTCATCCCGGCTCTTGCTCTGTACCCGGACCTGCTCGCCTTGAATCTGGGCCTGCACCTTGAGCTTGCGATCCTTGATCGCTTTCGTGATCTTCTTGGCATTCTCGTCCGTCAACCCGCTCTGGATGGTAATGACCTGCCGGACGGTCCCGCCCAGCGCTTCTTCCATTTTTCCGTACACCATGGCCTTTAGCGACACGTTGCGCTTGGCGAATTTGGCCTTCAGGATGTCCAAGACCGCATTCAGCTTGTACTCGTCGTCGGACACGACGGTCAGCTCTTTTTCCTTCTCCTTGAGCGTCAACTCCGTCTTGGAGCCTTTGAAATCAAACCGCTGCCGGATCTCTTTGGTCGCCTGGTCGATCGCGTTCTTGACCTCCTGCATATCGACCTGGGAGACCACATCGAAGGAATTCTGATCAGCCACGTTTTTCCTCCTCAGCAGCATTTCCCGCCCGGCAGATCAATGCCGCCTTTGGCGGTCGCGAATTCTTGCCCTTGGGCAAATCCCAAGACCTCACTGCTGGTATAAGGGCGGCCCTGAACCAGGTACCCATACCAATGGCGCGCGCTGTCCACCAGCACGATCACCGCCAGCACCGCGACCACCGCCACCAAGGCCGCGTCGAGATAGAGCGGAAAGGCCTGGGGAGCGACCGCCGCCTTGCCCAGAAAGATCCCGAACAGTTGATAGGAGCCGGTCAGGGTGATCGTCCCCACGAAGAGCATCGGGACCACCGTGACCCAAAGATACTTGGCCTTCCCCATCTTGATCAAGACCGTGGTTCCCACACAGAGCGCCAGGGTCCCCAGCAGTTGGTTGGCCGCCCCGAACATCGGCCAGATGGTCGAGATGCTCCCCGTGCTGATCAGATATCCCCAGGCACCCACCACCAGGCCGCTGGAGAGCAGCACGCCGGGCATCCAATTGATCTCCTTCAGCTTCGGAACCACCTGCCCACCCATTTCCTGCACCAAATACCGGGCCACGCGGGTGCCCGCGTCGATCGTCGTCAAAATAAAGAGTGCCTCGAACAACAGCGCGAACTGGTACCAGTAGGCCATGAGATCAGACATGCCCGGGAGGCCCGCAAAAATAGAGGCCATCCCCACGGCCAGCGAAACCGCCCCGCCCGGACGCCCCGCGAGATCCACCTCCACCAGGCGGGACAACTCCTCGATCCTGAGCACGGGGAATCCCATCGAAGCCAAGGTGTCCTCCGACAGAAAGGTGTTGATCGCGAGGTAGTCCCCGGGAATCAGAACGCTTGCGGCGATCAAGGCGATCACGCCCACAAAGCTTTCCATCAGCATCGCGCCGTAGCCCACCAGCGCCTGGGACTCGCGCTCGATCATCTTCGGCGTGGTCCCGGAGGACACAAGCGAGTGGAATCCGGAGATGGCCCCACAGGCGATGGTGATGAACAGGAAGGGGAAGAGGGTTCCGGGGATAATGGGCCCGCCGCCGTGCACGAAGCCCGTGACCGCCGGCATCTCGATTGTCGGGGCCAGCACGATGACGCCCACGGCCAGCAGCAGCACCACGCCCACCTTCATGAAGGTGGAGAGATAGTCGCGGGGCACCAGCAGCATCCAGACCGGCAGGACCGAGGCCAGGAACCCGTAGCCGGCCAGCAGCCACACCAGCGTCAGGCGTTCGTAATGAAACCATTCGGCGAAGTCCGATTGGGCCACCGCGCGCCCCGCGATGACCGCCACCAGCAGCAGGCCGACGCCCAGCAGCGTGATTTCTCCGACCCGCCCGGGCCGGAACCGCTGCAGGTAAAACCCCATCAGGAAGGCGATGGGAATGGTCATGGCGATCGTGAACGTCCCCCAGGCGTTCCGGTAGAGCGCGTTCACCACCGCCAGCCCGAGGCCCGCCAGCGCCACCACCACGATGAACAGGACCGCCACCGCAATGGCCGTGCCGGTAATGACCCCGATCTCGTCCCGGGCGATCTGCGGGAGGGACCGGCCGTTGCGCCGCATGGAGGCGACCAGGATGATGAAGTCCTGCACGGCGCCGGCCAACACCGCGCCGATGACGATCCAGAGAAACCCGGGCAGGTAGCCGAACTGGGCGGCCAGCACCGGCCCTAACAGCGGGCCGGCC
This sequence comes from Nitrospiraceae bacterium, assembly GCA_041568895.1. Lineage (GTDB taxonomy): Bacteria > Nitrospirota > Nitrospiria > Nitrospirales > Nitrospiraceae > JBFFYZ01. The sequence continues at coordinate 493 of JBFFYZ010000254.1, read as the reverse complement.
CCGGCGATGGCGGCGAAATGATGGCCGAAGAGGACGTACTTATTGGCCGGATAGAAGTTGGTCCCGTCCTGAAGCCGGTGGGCCGGGGTGACGCGTTGGTCGTTCAGATCCAGCACCCGGTGGGCGAGAAACCGCCCGTAGAACCGGTAGGCCAGCGCGTAGAAGCAGGAGGCGGCCACGACCAGCCAGAGCGCGTTGACCTTTTCCTCCGGCCGGACGAGGCCGGCCACGAACCCGAAGGCCACCGCGCACAGGAGGGCGACGGCGCCCCAGGCCAGCTTCATGCCGATTGCGTGAAGGCCTCGCCCTTGGTCGTCAGCCATAGCGAGGTATCCTAGCAAGGCCCTGGGGGCTTGTAAACCAAACCCAGGACCAAGTGGGGAATCCTCCTAGGCCGGCGTTTTGGCCAGCAAACCTGCCAGCCCTTGGGCGCTTTTCACGTGCAGGTCCCGCTGGGGAAACGGGATCTGGATGTTGTGCCGCCGGAACGCGG
>JBFFYZ010000253.1:0-3959 GCA_041568895.1 Nitrospiraceae bacterium | reverse complement strand
TGCTGGAGTTGGGGGTCCTGTTCGATCGGGACGCCGACGGAAATCTGCACGTGAAGAAGGGCGGCGGCAGCACCAAGCCGCGGCTCCTGACCTGCTCGGATTACACCGGGCTGGAGATTATGCGGGTCCTCAAGGACGAAGTCCTCAACCAAAAAATCCAGCTCTTGGAATTCTGCGCGGCGGTCGAGCTGTTGAGCGACGGCCGGGGCCAATGCTCCGGCGCAATCCTCCGCGACCTGGACAACAAACGATTCGTGGTGGTGGCCGCCAAGACCGTCATCCTCGCGACCGGGGGCATCGGGCGCCTCCATATCCAGGGCTTCCCGACGAGCAACCATTACGGCGCGACCGGCGACGGCCTGGCCATGGCCTACCGCATGGGGGCGAAGCTGCTGCAGGTCGATACCTTCCAGTACCACCCGACCGGCGCGGTATACCCGGAGCAACTGGTCGGCGCCCTGGTGACCGAGGGCATCCGGTCCGAAGGCGGCCACCTCGTCAATGCCAAGGGGGAACGGTTCGTCAACGAGCTGGACACCCGGGACGTCGTCTCCTCGTCCATCATTCGGGAGTGCGAGGAAGGGCGCGGCGTTCGCACCATGACGGGCCGCGTGGGCGTCTGGCTGGACACCCCCCTTCTCGACGTGGAGCAGGGGCCCGGCACGCTGGAGAAGCATTTTCCGGCCATGGTGCGCCAGTACCAGCGGTTTGGCATCGATATCGCCAAGGACCCCGTGCTGATCTATCCGACGCTGCATTACCAGAACGGCGGGATCCAGATCGACGTGAACGGCGAATCCGGCGTGAAGAACCTCTTCGTCGCCGGGGAAGCCTCGGGCGGGCTCCACGGCCGCAATCGTCTGATGGGGAATTCCCTCCTCGACCTGATGGTGTACGGCAAGCGTGCCGGGACCACCGCGGCGACGCGCGCGAAGTCCATGCCACAGGGGAAGTTGGCCCTGGATCACCTCGCCAAGTTCCGGTCCGAAGCGGGCAAGCACGGCGTTGCCGCCGGTGTCAGCTCGCCGATGCTGTTCCCCGCCTACACGAAAAAAGAATAGAGGATAGGGTAGCCGAGACGATTTCTGTGCTCGCGCACCGCGCACAGAGGATTTATTAGATATTCATCAAAATGGGCGGTGCTCGGTGAACGCGCGCAGTTGAACTCGTCCCGGCCACCCTACCAAGAAAGAGTTAAAAGGGAATTATATGAACATTCATGAATTTCAGGCCAAGCAGCTGTTTGCGCAGTTCAACATTCCCGTGCCGAAGGGGAAGGAAGTGAAAACGCCCCGCGCGGCCGAGAAATGGGCGGCGGCCCTGAATAGCCCGGTCTTCGTGGTCAAGGCGCAGATCCACGCGGGCGGTCGCGGCAAGGCCGGCGGCGTCAAGCTCACGAAGGACCGCAACGACGTGCCGGCCCTCGCGAAGGAGTTGCTGGGGAAGACCCTCGTCACGCACCAGACCGGACCCAAAGGGCGGAAGGTCCGGCGCCTGTTGATCGAAGAAGGCGTGGGGATCGCCAAGGAACTGTACCTGAGCCTCTTGGTGGACCGGGATTCCGGCTGGCCGGTGTTCATCGCCAGCACCGAGGGCGGCATGGAAATCGAAGAAGTGGCGGACAAAACGCCGGAAAAAGTCCTCCGGGAAGCCATCGATCCGGCCGTCGGGTATCAGGGGCACAATGGCCGTAACCTCGCCTTCGGGCTCGGGCTCCAGACCATCGAGCCGGCCGTTCTCAACCTTTTTGTCGCCATGCTTGGGAACCTCTATCGGCTCTTCATGGACAAGAACGCGTCCCTGGTGGAGATCAACCCCCTGGTGATCACGCAGGACAAGCGGCTGGTGGCGTTGGACGGCAAGATGAGCTTCGACGACAACAGCCTGTTCAAGCACGAGGACGTCCAGGCCTTCCGGGACCTCCACGAGGAGGAGCCGCTGGAGATCGAGGCTACGAACAACAACCTGAATTACGTCAAGCTGGATGGGAACATCGGCTGCATGGTGAACGGCGCCGGGTTGGCCATGGCGACGATGGACGTGATCAAGCTGGCGGGGAGCGAGCCGGCGAACTTCCTCGACGTGGGCGGCGGCGCGACCAAGGAGACCGTGGCGGCCGGGTTCCGGATCCTGCTCAAGGACAAGCACGTCAAGGGGATCTTCATCAACATCTTCGGGGGTATCGTCCGCTGCGAGCGGATCGCCCACGGGGTGATCGACGCGGCGAAGGAAGTCGGCCTGAAGCTCCCGGTGGTGGTCCGGCTCCAGGGGACCAACGCGGAGGAGGGACGAAAACTGCTGCTGGATTCCGGCCTGAAGGTGGAGGTGGCGACGGATCTCTGGGAGGCGGCGCAGAAGATTGTGGGGATGACGGGGAAGAAGCGGAAGAAGGCGAAGGAAACGGCGTGAGATCAAAAGCGGCTGACGAAGGGCGTGCAGTTCCGAGTTCGCCATATTGCGTTGATGATAGACGAGTGGATGCCGTCATACTGTTGGCCACTCGCCTTATCGGAATAAAAGAACGGCTCGCGGCGCCTGGATTGCTTTTGATATGCCTCTTCCCGCTATGGCGAACCTCTCCATGCCCATCCCTTCCTGCCGCCAAGAATCATTCCGCCTGGCCCTCTCCTTCGGGGAGAGGGAGGGTGGTGGGCTCCCAGGTCGGCGCCATTCACGGCGCAAAACTTTAGCCGAAAAGAAACATATCAGGCCCTCATTTTAAATCCATAGGGGAATGCCGTGAGTATTTTAGTGAACAAATCGACGCGGGTGGTGGTGCAGGGGATCACGGGGAAGGAGGGGTCGTTTCATGCGACCCAGTGCAAGGCCTACGGCACCCAGGTTGTGGCCGGCGTCACGCCGGGGAAGGCCGGGCAGGAAGTCGAAGGCATTCCCGTGTTCAATACGGTCCTGGATGCGGTGAAGAAGACCCGGTGCGACACCTCCCTGATTTTTGTGCCCCCTCCCTTCGCGGCGGACGCGATTCTCGAGGCGGCGGATGCGGGGGTTCGGCTCCTCGTCTGCATCACCGAAGGCATTCCGGTGAACGACATGGTGAAGGTCAAGCGGGCCCTGCGCGGGCGGGATGTCCGGCTGATCGGTCCCAACTGCCCGGGGATCATCACCGCGGATGAATGCAAGATCGGCATCATGCCTGGGTTCATCCACAAGAAGGGCAAGGTCGGGGTCATCTCCCGGAGCGGTACGCTGACCTACGAGGCGGTCAACCAACTCACGAACCTTGGTTTAGGGGAGACGACCTGCATCGGGATCGGCGGCGATCCGATCATCGGGACCGGCTACATCGACCTCCTTGCCCTGTTCGAGAAGGACCCGGAAACGGAAGCCGTCGTCATGATCGGTGAGATCGGCGGCGATGCCGAGGACAAAGCCGCGCTGTTCATCAAGGAGCAGATCCGCAAGCCGGTGATCGGGTTCATTGCCGGGATCACGGCCCCGCCGGGCCGCCGCATGGGCCACGCCGGCGCGATCATCACGGGCGGGAAGGGCACGGCGGTCGAGAAGATGGCGGCCCTGGAGGCCGCTGGCGTCCGGGTCGTCCGCAATCCGGCGGAGATCGGCGTGACGGTCAAGACCGCCCTCGGCCGCTAGACCGCAAATCGGATCCACCAGACTCTTCCCAGCGGACTCACCGACAGGGTCGCGGGCTGCCCGAGCTATTTCCTTCCTTTCTCAGGGCCACCGTGATAGGCTGCTGCGTGTTGATGAAGCTTACCCCCACGAGCTGCCTCCGGCCCCTCGCAGACAGAACGCAGACCAGTTCTTCTCGGGAGTCAGTTGCAATGTGACGGTATTGGTGTCTTTGATCGGCGGCTGGCGGTAGGGCCCCGGTCGGGGTGCACATCCATAGGAGGTTCCCGTGCTTGTCTTTCTGATACACGTTCGCGACCCGCAGTTTTATGCCCTCCCGGCAAAGACGCGCGCCAAGAACGGTCATA
>JBFFYZ010000252.1:0-3976 GCA_041568895.1 Nitrospiraceae bacterium | reverse complement strand
TTTGGTGCAGCTCCGCCTCGTACCGTTTGGCCAGGTCCACGGCCTTCAGCAGGGCCTTTTTAGCGCCTTCCGATCCGTCATTCGCCACCAGGATTTTACGAAACATGGGGAGCCCCTCCTGTGTTCGGGCCATGAGGCGTTGCCACGGACGGCGAGGCCGATTTGGTGCCGGGTGCAGGGGGACGATCCGTGGCCCGTCGTGTCAGGGGTTCCTCTTGAGGGACCCCACCCGGGTCGAACCAGCGCTCGGCGATGATTGTCGGGACAATCGCGCTCAGTATGACGACCGTGACGAGGACGGCGTACTGCTCCTGCGAGATGAGGTTGTGGCTGAGCCCATACAGGGCGGAGATGGTCCCGAAGGTGAGACCGGTGGACATGAGCAGGGTAGTGTACATCGCCTCCCGCCTCCCAAACCGGAACCCATGCGCGAGGGGCCAAACGCCGAGAAACTTGGCGCCAATTTTGACCGCCAACAGCACAGTAATCAAGGCGGCGCTCGCCAGAACCGCCTGCAGGCCGACCAGGACCCCCGCCTTGAGAAAGTAGAAGGGCGTGAACACCGAAAAGGCGATGACCCGCATCCGCTGGGCCAAGGTGCGATTGGCGAGAAACAAGGGAGCCAGGACCATGCCGACCAGATAGGCCGGCAAGACCGCCTCGCTCTGGGCGGCCGTCGCAAGGGCGCCGAGGGCGAACAGAATGACGAAGATATACTTCGTTTCCGGCTCGCTGATGCGCGGCCCGACCTGATCAAAGAACCAGGCGGTGACCGGGCGGAGGCCCCAGAGGGTCACCACCATGACGAGGACGAACAGAACCAACCACCAATCGTACCGGGCAAACAGCAGTCCCAGAGCCAGGACCGTCCCCAGGTCGGTGATGAAGCAGGCGGCAAGGATCACCTTGCCCAACTCGGTGGCGTTGTATCCCCGCTCGACCATGACGGCGTACACCACCGCGACCGAGGTGGTCGAAAGGGCAATGCCCGCGATCTGCGAGGCGGGGAGAGACCAGCCGGCCACCCAGTAGGCGTAAGCCATCGCTCCAAGAAAGGGAAAGAGAAAGGAAGCAATCCCGATGCTGAGGGTCGCCTTCCACTTGCTCCGGACCACTGCCAGGTCGATCTCGGCGCCGGCTAAAAAGGTCAGCAGGACGCTCCCCAGAGCGGCCAACACGTCGATCCAGAGGGTCGGGTGCAGGTCCAGGAGATTGCCGCCCGTGATCCCCACGCAAATTTCTACCAGGGCCACCGAGACCCCGATCCGGACGGAGATCAAGGTGGCCAGGAGAGCCATCCCGATCCACAGGGCTGCGATAGGCCAAAGGGATTCCATACCCGAGGCTCCTCGAAGACAGGGTATGCCTGCCGTCCAAAAAAAAACTCCTACCGCGCCAAGCGCTGGTAGGAGTCATCAGCCGGGTCTTTCGCTTACCGCCCGACGGTTTCGGTGAACTCCATCACCTGCTGGGATTGCCCGATCGGAAGCCTTTATACCGTATCGTGCTCGAAGTGGTCAACCAAAGGGCGCCAGATCATCAGCGGTTCGATCCATGGTTGCTGCCCGCCTGGTCTGCGGCGGAGGCCTTCCTTGTGGGCGGTTCGGCGGTGCTCAACACAGGTGGGGCGGCCGGATCCACTGTGAAACGCATGGTGCCCATCAGGCTGATCTCGTTGACCTCCCAACCGATGTGAATCTCCACCTTATATTGGCCTGGCGTCCAGCCGGCTTCGGGAGGCCACAATTTGAGATAGCCGCTTTCGTCCTCCAGGGCCAGAAACATGGCGTCTTGAGCGATCTGGGTCTCGGGAGCCAACCCCTCCACCTTCTCCGGAAAACACTGCCCCATGACCTGAAAGGATTCGTAATGTTGATGAATTCGGAACACGATGTAGACCGGCGAACTCGGGTGAAAGGTCTCCGTGGGACTGACGGGGACAATCTCATGGGTCCGACGGTACCCCAGCTCCTCCTCGAACCCCTCGGCGAGCTGAATGGAACGGAACAGCCCCTGGGGCGGAGCATTAAAGTCGTAAGAATGGTGCCCTTCGTGCTTATTTTGGAATTCCTGAATGGAGGAGTTGGGGGTGAATTTGAACTCTTCAGCCCAACCGGAAGGACCCCAGAAGAGACCCATCCAGATGCCGTAAATCAGGAGGGAACTGGCAACCTGTCCGTATCGGGCCATTTGTGATATAAAAACCTCCTCCCCCATTTTTATATCCCTCCAGGGAATGCCCTGTCAAACGAGAACCCGGCACGTTGCGGGTGGGACCGAGGTTTTGTTAGAATCCGCTCGCCCTAGGCTGGCAGCGAGTAGCGGATAGCCAGCAGCTAAGAGGGGAAAGCTAGTAGCCAGCAGCAAAAAGCGAGTAGCTAGAAGCTGGTTCATAGTAGCTGTCTGGTCCTTGCCGTATACTCCTCGCTGTTAACTATTCGCCATTAGCTACGTGCTATTTTTTATTTGCTACCAGCTAATCTCTATTAGCTACTTGCTATGGCCACGACCACGTCCATCAATCCTGATGCCCTGCCGCAGTTGATCGGGGAATATCTCCCGGTCGACCAGTGGCAGGTTCACATCAACAAGGTGTTCTATGGGCTCCGGGGCTCCCGGCTTGGGGATTACTATCAAACCTTTGCCGGAGCGGATTACCGATTGGCCCACGCCCTGGCAACAGACTATTACGATCGCGTTAAGGAACGCGAGCAGGCTATGGGCGATAGGCAAGGGGCGATAGGGAGGGCATCAGAAAATACGTCCAAAGGTCCACCCCATAGCCCAGCGCCCATAGCCGATAACCCCTTGATTATCCTTGAGTGGGGCTGCGGGAATGGAAACCTGGCCGCGTGTTTCCTGAGCCATCTCAAGGCCTTGGACAAGGACGGCCTGGTGTATCCCCGGATTCATTACCTCCTGATCGATAACCAGGAAGCCGTCCTGGCTGCGGCAGTCCGGCATCCCGATCTGGCTCCCCACCGGGGCCGGGTGGAGACCCTCTGCGCGAACGTGCAGGACCTCGGTGCCGTCAAGGCTGGCACCGTGGATCTGATTCTGTGCAACGAGCTGTGGAATGATCTCCCGACCAAATTGATGCTGCGTAAGCAGAGCGAGGTGGAGGAGGAATTTCTTCGACCGAATCTGAACGAGAAGAAATATGCGGAGATCGAGGATTGGTCGGGGTTCGTCAAGGCGTTCGAGACCGGTGACATCCAGGCCCTGCGGGCCTTCCCCCCCTTCCTGGAAGACATCATCTGGGAGCGGGAATACCGAAAGGTCGAGTGGAAGGACGTCCCCTACCGACGCACCATTACCGATTTTCTCAAACAGCTCGACGAGGAGGTGCTGGTTCCGGTGAATGTCGGCGCCTTTGCGACGGTCAAGGAAGCCAAGCGGCTTCTCGGCCCGAACGCGGCCGGATTTCACGCGTTCGATGCCGGAACGGCGGACGTGCGCCTCCTCAATGACCCGGAAAAGCCCTGCTATAGCCACATTGGCGGCCAATACAGCTTTATGGTGAATGTTGCCCTGGTGGAGGCGGTCGCCAAGCATCAGGGCATCCGCAGCCTTACGATCGAGCCGCAAAAGGAATTCGTGGGACGCAGCTTGGGGACCAATGTCCTCAGCCTGATGGACCTTCTCGCCACCCACCCTGAGGCCCCGTCCATGAAGCCCTGGGAGCAAGATCGGTTGATCCTGAAAACCATCCGCGCCCTTAACGAGGTCGTCCGGAGCCCCTACGAGCGTCCCATTGAATTCCCGCTGCGCCAGGACTTGCCGGCCGAGGCCCGGGCTGAGCTGGAAGAGGTGCTGGCCTCGCTCAAACGGGACGGGGTGCCGGACACCATTGCCTATCTCACCGAGGATGAGGTCTTCGGCGCGATGGGAGATTTGGAGCCTCTCGGGTATGAACAGGAGGTCATCCGGGAAGCGTTCCAAGTTTCTCCTCAGACCGTGGACTATCAGCATATCC
>JBFFYZ010000251.1:0-3998 GCA_041568895.1 Nitrospiraceae bacterium | reverse complement strand
TGGATCATGCGGAAGTCCAACGCGGGAGACTGCTGGTACCGCGCCGCGCAGAACTGCTACCTTGATGCGGTTGGGGGAGCCGGCGCTTCCACGTCAAGCTCACTCGGTCGGGAGTTGGATATCATCTTCACCCAATTCCTGAAGAGTGATAAGGTGGCCTGGCAGACCGGCGTCGGCTATTTCTGGGCCGGCCAAGCGGTGACCCAGATGAGGAACAATGGCGGTGTGGGAAGTGGTGCACCGGGTCAGACCTGGGCCTACACCCAGATCCACGTGAACTTCTAGAGTTAGAAGTTCGGGTCGTTTCACACAGGCTCCCCGCCGAGGGTGACCCCCTCGGCGGGGACTTTTTTTTTGGTCATGGTTCGGCATGGTTCGGCATGGTTCGGGTAGATCCAGGGCTGGAAATGAGAGGAGCGGGCTAGCTCTTTGAGCCAGCTAGGGGGAGGGTCCGTTCCGGCGCGGAGGGGCTCAAGTTCGGAAAGATTTGGGCGGTTCCTCGGAGGGAGTGGATCAGTTCCCCGAGGGTGACTTGCCCGTCCCGATCGGCATCGGCCCCGCCCTGCAGCCAGGCCAACAGACGTCCGCTGTCCGACAGGCTGTCACCTGACCGGACAATCTGGACCACGGGTGTCTTTTTGCGGTCGGGCGTCCTTTTTTTGCCCTTTTCCACCGGATCGTGCCCGATAGATGCTAACACTCCCTGCCAATCAGGTGGCTTTGTCCCCTTTCTCGTGGCCCGCGAGGACCCGTCCTTCAACGGGCTGATCGGTGCCTCAATCAGAAGAACCGCCAGCCTCGCCGTGAGCCTGCCCATGACCCGCTGCAATGCAGGAAGGGAGATCAACCGCCTGGCGGCCGACGTCGGGGTGGCGTCATAGGGGACCAGGTACACGGTCCCGGACCGGGGTTCGACGAGCGCCTGCCCGGCAAAATAGACAAGGACCACCGACTCGGAGTTGATCCGGTTGGGCAGCCACTTGACCAAGGCCTCCTCGATATCGAGGCGGGTGGCCCGATCGTCTCGAAGGGTCAGGATCTGGTTTTCCGGGATTTTGCCATAGTGGGCCAGCAGATCCGGCGCCGCCTCCAGTTCGATTGAACCGAGGGAACGGGCTCCGAGCGAGGCCTCGCGGTACCGGTCCAGGCCGACGATGACCGCATAGCGATTGGCTGACCCTGCTGCTGGGCCATTCAGACCAGAAAAGGCTCCTTGGCCGCCAGGGGAAGTTCGGCCTACCCCTGTTGAAAGCCCTGAGGTCTGGGGCCCCTTGAATGGGCCGAATCCTGGCCTGATGGCGCCAATGAGGATCTGGTTGGCGGGGAGGGCCGCGAGTTCGGGAGAGGCCAGGGACACTGTCAACTCTCCGCGTTCGGACTGGACCTGGTCAGGCATCCGTCCCCAGAATACGGTGCTTTTGGTTTCGCCCGGCTGAAGAGGGCCGACCTGAAGGGGAGCGGCCAGGACGGCCGAGAACGCATCGATCAAACTGGGCGTGCCGGCCAGGACCAGAGAGGCGGCCAGTATCGGCGTCGCGCCCTGATTGGTGACGTCGACCCGGACCCCGACCTTCTCTCCTCCTTCCAGGATCTGGTTGTCGTTTTCATCCAACATGGTCGCCCGAAAGGTTACGCTTCCTGCGGCGCCTGGCTGTGCCTGAAACTGGCCCGTCGCTGCGGCAGTCTGGGCGGAGGGCTGGATCCTGCTGCTGATACGGAAGATGGTTTCCGCCAGTCGATTGGCTAAAAATTCTGCGGCGTTTCTGAGGGCGGCATCCAATTGACCGGTCGCGCATTGGGTGCCTCCGGATCCGAGCATCGGTGTGTACAGGCTCAACTGGTCCGAATACAGGAGTGGAGATTCCAAGACGGGGACTCCGTTCCTGTCCTGGTAGGTGACGGCCAGCTCTATGTCCAGCTGGGCCATGAACTGGTCTGAGATCCCCATGCGGTCTGTGCCCTGGAAGGATTTTCTGACCAGCCGAACCTGGGCTGTGACGTCGGAGGGGAGCTCGGCAGCCGGTTTAGGCGAGCCTTCCGGCGGAGCCAACACGGCCTGATTGAACCTGGTACGGCCCACCTCCAGAAAGGCCTTGATCAGGTCATTGCCGAGGTGCCCTTCCCAGGTGTTGTTTCCGCATACCGCCTGCTCCAGCCTGGCCTCACGCAGGGCGTTGTCAAAGACGTAGGTGACGGTAATGGGCGCCCGGCCGCCCATTTCCTTTTCGTGGCTGAATCGGGGCAGGCGAAATCCTTCACAGGACAGGAGGGTGAGGAGCATGAGGCCGAGTAAAAGACCGGCCAACCTGTAACCGAGACGGCTTCGCATGGCGCTACCCTACCTGAGATGCAGGAAATGATGCAAGGAGCCGCCATGTGGCTCCCCCATAGGTTTCGGGGGGAACCCTCCTTGACTTGGGAAGAAGTCCAGGAGGATGATAACGTCGGTAGGAACCAAGGGTCCCCAACATGTGGCGAGGGAGGGCGGTATGCGTCCATCCGACTTCACATCCAGGCCCATGCGTTTTTTCTGGATCCTCCTGTCCAGCAGTTTGGTTCTCGGCTGTTCCATGGCTCCCCAGCCTCGGTTGGAGAGCTACCTGGGTCCGTTTCCACAGGAAAAGCAGGTGTCCGGGCCCGTGGTCCCTTCCGGGCACACATTGGCGGCAGGACTGGTGGTCATCAACGATACGGGGGATCCGGAATCTGCTCCAGCCCTCTCGCCACAGGCCCTGGCCTTTCTGACCGACCGGGTGCGCCAGCAAATAGAACACAGCGTGCCAGTCCAGGTGGTCAAGGTCCTCTCTCCTGTCGGAGTAGCCCCGGAGCCCAATACCAGCCAGTTTGTGCGCTTGGGTCAGCAGGAAGGGGTGGAATACCTGGTGCTGGCCATCTTCTCCAGTGCGGAGCGGGAGGTGGCGGCTAAGTTACCGCTGACAGGGGATCCTGAGCAGGGAGGGGGGCGTCCCTTTGTCACCGGCTACGAGGCCTTGAATTTTGCGCTGGCGGAGTTGGCCCTGATCGATGCGAAGACCGGGCTTCCGATGGTCCAGGCCCAGGGTCGTGCCTGGTCCCGGCTGAATCGCCTCTACGTGCCCATCAAGTCCAATGCCTATCCGGTCATCCATCGTTCCCTGCGGGTGGCGCCCATTTATCCCAAGGAAGAAAACGCCAAAGATGTCCTCCGAAGCATTGCCGGGGATGAGGCATTGGAACAGGCCTTGATGCAGCTTCAGGAGGCCTGGGGCGTGAAACCGGCAGCCTAAGTTCTGAAATCCGGCTCTGTTCACTCCATTGAACGGATCTGCTCGGACCATTCTGGGCCACTTTTGAGGGGTGAGGCATGACTGGCCTAAGGAGCCTTGTCGGGGCTGTTGCCCTCTCCGTCCTCGCAACGGCCTGCACTGCATCGCCTCCCCTGCGGATGGACAGTTACCTTGGCCCGGACGTGGCAACGGGTACGACCGGGGTCACCGAGCACCCAGGATTGTCCCCGATCCCCCGCGAAGTCGGGCTTCTCGTCATCAACGATACGGCCAGTCCTGGATCGGCCCCGGCGCTCTCTCAGGAAGCTTTCTCTTTTCTCGTTGAGCGGATCACGCAACAGGTAGGCCGGAATTTGCCCGTGAACGTGACCAAAGTCTTCTCTCCCGGTGGCCTCGGTCCTACCGGAGGGAAGGAGGCCCTCCTGCGCCTCACGGAACAGGAGGGGATCGAATACCTGGTGGTGGCGGTCCTGTCCAGTGCCGAGTCGGAGGCGCCCGTTCAGCTCTCCTTGGGAGGCCCGGAATCGGTATCCGTGCCGGGCACGCAAAATAAAAATTTTGCCCTGGTGGAGGTGGCGCTCGTCGAAGGGAAAACTGGTTCGGTTCTGATCAGAGCACATGGACGGGCCTGGGCCAGCTTGGACCGGTTGGCGGCTTCCGGACGGTCCCATTACTATCCGGTCATCCGACGTTCCTCGAGGATGGCGCCTATTTTCCCCAAGGCGGACCAGG
>JBFFYZ010000250.1:0-4013 GCA_041568895.1 Nitrospiraceae bacterium | reverse complement strand
GGAAAGCCGGTACTGACCGCCGCACTGTGGGGTAGCACCCGTTGCAATCCTGGAGCAACGGGTCCCCGGTGCCGCGGGAGGCTCGTAAGCGGAAGGATCCATGCCACCGATTCCTTTGGTCAGGTTTTCAATTTCCGTTTCAGCTGTTTCTCGACGCTGGCGACTTTGCCGGAGAGGCGGCCGGTGTGGCCTTTGCGGTAGTCCACCTTGATCGTGCAGGAGATCCGGTTGCAGTCCCGACGCATCCGCTCATAGCACCGCTTCACCACTCCGAACACCTGGTCCCAGTCTCCCTCCAGCACCGTGCCCATGGGGTTGAGCCGATACTGCACCCCGCTCCGATCGATGATCTCCAATGATCTGGCCACATATTTTCCCACACTCTCCCCCTTCCCCAAGGGAGACATGCTGAATTCCAACAGAATCATTCGCTTCGCTCCTCTTCAAGAATTTGCTCATTGGATCATCTTGGTCATTGATCCATTGAGTCGGCCAATGATTCAATGCCTCAATCGTCAATGAATCAATTCCGCTTCACCCTTTTTGTTTGGCCCTCTCCTCCACCCAGGCCTTCGGGTACTCAAGCTGCCCGGCCAGCCGGAACCCGTTCACGGCCTCACGCAGGAGGGCCCGCCGCCGTTCCGCATCAGGTTCTGCTTCGCGGGTCTCCTCCCGCACCGTTCCCAGCCAGGTGAGAAAGGCTTCGAAATCGTCATCAAAGAGCTGTTCTAAATCTTGGCGTACCCGGCTAGCCAGGGCGGGGGCCGTCCCGCTGGTGCTCACCGCGATCCGAAGATCCCCCCGGCTGACCCCCGCGGGCATGATGACCGTGGACACGTCCGGCTGATCCACGGACCACAGAAGAAAGCGTTCCTTTTGGGCCAACTCGAGGAGGGACCGGGAAAACTCGGAGTCCCCCTTCAGGGTGTTGAGGATCAACATGACATTGGCCGTATCGGTGGCGCGGAACAGCCGACCGCGATGGATGATCTTGGCCGAGGCGGCCAATTTCCTGAGGGCATCGTTCAAGGTTGGATTGATCACGGTGACCTTGGCTCCCGCGTCGAGGAGCCGTTGGGTCTTTTCCGCCGCTTCCTCCTCTCCCCCTAAAACGACGCAGGCGCGCCCTTTGACATCGACCGACAATTGAAAACCAGGATTTCCAGGCATAGTCCCTCCGCATCGTATAAAGCGCGCCGTATCATACAACATGAGCCTTTTCTGGTAAACGCCGGCTCTGTATAATGCCCCCGTCCCCGCGAGGCACTCCCCTCACCGGGCATCAACGAGAGCCGCTCGTCGATTCTCACGTGCCTACGGCCGGAACCGACGCAAGGAAAGGAGTTCCAGTGAAACAAGAGACGATGCGGGTGATCGGGATGGCGGCAGGGATCATCGCCCTGGCCGGTATCGCGGCCTGGATGGGCCTGGCCCACGGGTGCGAGGCCCCACAGTCGGCCGGGATCATTGCCGGACGCATCACCCTCGATCCCAAACTGGCTGACAAGGTCACGCCCACCGATGTGCTGTTCATCATCGTTCGGCGACCGCAGGGGCCGCCCCGTCCGATCGCAGTCAAGCGGGTCGATGGCCCGCGCTTTCCCCTCTCCTTCACCATCACGAACGAGGATGTCATGCTGAAGGGATCGGAACTGCGAGGCATGGTCGAAGTGATCGCCCGTCTGGACCGGGACGGCCAAGCCGGTCCGCCGGAAACCGGAGACCTGGAGGGGGCATTTGATCGGAACCCGACGCTGGTCGGAGGGAAAGACCTCGAGATCGTGATCAACAAGGCATACTAGCAAACAGCCGGTAGCGAATAGCCTGTGGCTCAGAGCTGCTCGCTACTCGCTGTTAGCTATTCGCCGGGGGGATCGGCGTCCAACTCCATATTCCAATACAGGTAGTCGCGCCAGCTTTCCGGCGCATTGCGGATGCCGATGGTGATGGTGATTACGGGGTTCCAGCGGGGCTTCACGGGCCTCCGGATCAATCGTATCCCGGCCTCGTCCGGAGTCCGGCCGCTCTTCCGGTTGTTGCAGCGCCAGCAGGCGGTCACGATGTTTTCCCAGGTCTTCCTGCCGCCCTTGGCAATGGGGACAACGTGATCGAAGGTCAAGTCTTCGGTCTTGAACTTGTGATTGCAGTACTGGCAGGTATAGCCGTCGCGGGTAAAGATATTAATGCGGGAGAATTTGACGGCCCGGTGGCTATCCTTGATCCGGACCATTTTCAAGAGCCGCATGACCGCCGGCAACTTGATCGAAATGGAGACCCCGTGGATGTCCCGGTCATAGACCTCCAGGACTTCCACCTTTCCCTGCCACAGCAGGGTGATGGCCTTTTGCCAATGAACGACTCGAAGCGGTTCGTAAGTGGAGTTCAGTAACAGGGTGAGTTCCATCTGGCCTCTAACCTCCTGCTCCCCATTCAACGGTGCCTTCGATTTTCAATATTGTATGCCATGTTCTTCTTATAAAATCAAGCCCTTGGCCGATAGGAGGAGGGCCCCCTTCCGTGCGGAGGGCTCTTGTTTTCCTTGGACTTTTCCCCTGACCCATGACAGGAAGGACTCGGCACGATGGAACAATGGATGACGGTCGGCAGGGTCACTGACCTCCCGCCGGGCACCGCCCGAACCGTGGAAACGGGGGACCTGGCCATTGCCCTGTTCAACGTCGAGGGCAATATTTACGCCCTGGACAATACCTGTCCCCATGCGGGCGGGCCTCTGGGGGAAGGGACATTGATCGAGGACCAGGTGGAATGTCCCTGGCACGGCTGGCGTTACAACGTCCGGACGGGGGAACGGCCCGAAAACCCCGATTTTAAAGTGCCCTGCTTTCGCGTCCAAGTGAAGGACGGGACGATTCAAGTCTGCCTTCCCGGACCGGACACGAAGGGATCAGAGAGCGGATAGCGAGGAAGGGGTCATCAAGGGCTGGCCCGGCTCAAGGGGCATCAGACTGGTGGCCGGGAGTGTGAGGGGTTCTACGGTCCTGGTTGCAAGATTGACCCGCCAGATGTATTCCCGTTCGAACCATTGCTTGGTCCCTTCCTCTCGGATGAAAATTCGGACCTGATAGAGGCTTCCCTTTTCCTGCTGAACCCGCCATTCTCCCAACCGAACACCTTGCCCGCGGGCCTCCATGGCCTGCACCCGAGAGGTCACCGCCTGCAAGAGGGTGGGAGCGTTCTGAGCCCGATGGGTCTGCACCAGCGCCAGAGCCTCGGCCGCCCGTGGATCGGCCATGGGGTTCAGGTCCGGGGGCTTCAAGACCCAATAGGCTATCCCTCCCGCCAAGAGCAGACCACCGACCACATAGTGCAGGATTTTCATCATCGCTGAGGTATCGCCACCTGTGAGAGTTGGGGAAGTCGAACGATTCAAGAAGGAAGACTACCGGACAGGGATCCGGCTTCCACGGGACGCTCCAGACGCTCCGTGGGTGGAAGACCGAGAGGAAGCCCCTCCGGAAGGAACCAGCAAGGCATTTCTCTCGATCAGCGCCCGGCGTTCGCGCACGACCTGATCGTAAATGGCGTTGCCGGTCCGGGAGCCAAGGGGACCATTGGCCTCACGCTGACCAAAACCGGCCACGAAGGGCCCCTGGTGGCTCAGGCCGGTCCGCTGGATCCGCAGGAACCGTTGGAAGGCGTCTTCCGGTGAGGAGACGTTCTGATGGCACCAATAGCCGGAAATGGCCCCAGTGGTCAAATACAGCGGGGTCGTCAAAGGGATCCACCGGTACCAGTCTTTCACCGCGTCCTCGGGCTGCGTCACCACGATGGGCGGCAACTCCGCCTCAGCCGGATTCACAAGGGGTTTGTCGGGGAGCGGGAGCTCGTGCTTGGAAGGACCTTCGGAAGAAACCAAAGCAGGTTGGCTGTCGGACGGCAACGGCGTCGGTGGCTGAAGGTCCCTTTTCACCAAGACCTGGCTGCGCTCCTCGAACTGGTGGAGAAACACCGAGCTCCGATTCACGGCAGGGGGAATTTGTCCGGGATCATCG
>JBFFYZ010000249.1:0-4014 GCA_041568895.1 Nitrospiraceae bacterium | reverse complement strand
CCACCGACCGCCATTTCGAGCAGGAGGGTTTCGTCGCCCTGATGAGATCAGGAACCCTTTGACCATTTCAAAAAATTCCGCCGAGGGCGGGGGCGAGGCGGCGGCAGCGCACCCGGGCGTCTGCGCAGTCGTCCCCGCCACTGGTCACACTCAAGACCTGGCCCCGGCCGCTGCTTGTCAATCCATGACATCCAGACGCGTTTTCCGCATCAGGGCCCGCGTAAGCGAGGGCCATCGCGGAAGGACCAGGAGAAGGGCGTCCAGGCCTCGGGGCCGTTTGAAGACCCCATGCACCCATCTTGCCTGAGCCATTTTGGGTCGGACTCGACGACGAAATTCGTGGTTGTACCGGGCCGTGCCGTTCTCCTTCAATCGAGAAAAGTGATCGGCTGCCTGTTGGCCGCTAAGCAGGGCGAGGAAGATCCCTTCGCCCGCAAAGGATGGAAAAACCGCGAACTGATCGCCAAGTCGGTAAAACGAGCTGGCCTCGGGTGGGACCACAAATCCATAAGGGAGATGGCTCACGAACAGGGGTTTGTCGGTAAGTGGGACCGCCTCCGAAAGGTAGACCCCAAGGTCCCGGTTCTCTCGACTGAGATGCTCGGCCAGACCGTCCCACTGTCCGCCCACGTCCTTGAATAGCGTCTTGTCGAGGACGAAGCAGAGGTTGGTTTTGTCCTCTTCCACCATGCACAATCCCGCATACCCGCCCCGGATTCCGAACAGCTCGACCTGACCTCTCAACCGCTCGGACCGGGAACCGGGAAGCCGGAGGTGGACCTTGATCCCGACCAACTGGTTGTCGAATCCAAGACGTCGAGACTGCGACCGCAGATCCCATTTGCCCGTTGCAAGAAACACGGCGCGCGCCGGGTGCTCCGCCGTATCCGTGCACACTCGGTAGACCGGGCTCCCCTTCGACATGGGGCCCGACTCCTCAAGAACCTGAGTGACGAGGCTGCCCAACCGAACCTCCACGCCAGCGTCCCGGCACCGGCCTAACAGGGCCTGGTCCAGCACCCTCCGGGACAGCCCTCTGGCCTCCTTAGGCAGGACCAGCTCCAGGGTACGATGTCGCGAGTGGATGCGGGCCCTCGAGATGCGGGATGCTCCCAGGGCGTCCACGTCCAGCCCCAGCTCCTTCAAATAAGGCAAGGCATCCCAGGTGATAAATTCCCCGCACACCTTGTCGTGCGCGCCGGAGGTCCGCTCGAGCAGGACTACCCGATAGCCGTTGCGCGAGAGAGTCAGCGCGGCGGAAGATCCGGCCACGCCCCCGCCGATCACTGCGACATCAAAGGGGCGCATGACCCTGCTGGATCCCCATGACGCAGTACTTGAACGGAAACCGCCACTGCACCCGAATCTGGGTGGAATGGCTTGGCAGTTTGTGAAGCACCTGCTGCCAGTCAGCCCGGGTAAAGGACCGGGCCACCGAGAGAGGACCATCGTGACGGACGATCGGACTCAGCCGGAGCCCACGGCTAAGCAGCCAAACCCCATGATACGAGACAGGATGCCGATGGATGTCATGCACGAACCACCCCAGAGTCGCCGCCTGGTTCATCCAGGCGACAAAGGTGACCAGTTGGTCTTGGGACAGGTGATGGGCGACAAAGGAGGACACGATGATATCGTAGCGATCCGGGGCGCCCAGCGCGAGCGCATCGCCGGTCCGGTAATGAATGGGAGAACCGGCCGGAGTCGCCTCCTCGGCCGTGCGTTGGGCCCAGGGATGCAGATCGATGCCGGCCAACTGGACGGCACGCCCTCGCCGTCGCGCCCACCTCTGCAGGTGGCGGAGCAGATCTCCGGACCCGTACCCCACCTCCAAAATAGAGACCGGCTGGTTGGCCTCCGGCTTCAGCCGGGCCAGCGTCGCGACCGCCCTCGTGACCCAGTGATAGGAGAAAGTCAGGCGGTTCAGGAGCGCCACATGCTGCATGGCCAGTTTGTAGTCCGGATAGGCGACATGCCGGTGGTCGAGGATCTCCAACTCCGCCGACCTGACCTTCAAATCCCCCGCGCTCACCCGGGTGACCCCGCCTTGTCGAAGAGAAAGCTTTCGACGCTCAATCCTGGGCCGAAGGCCATAGCACAGCCCGATCCTCGGGAGGCAGGGTCTTGCAGGATGTCCGCGAGCACGAACATCACGGAGGGGGACGACATATTGCCGTACCGGTTCAACACGGTCCGGGAATAGCGCATCTGCCCGTCCGAGAGCGACAGGCCGGATTGGACCGCATCCAGGACGCTCCGTCCACCGGGATGAATAGCCCACAAGGGGATGTCCCCGGCCTTCTCCGGCCCGAAGAGGGCAGCCTCGGTGGGGGCCACATTCCGCCGCAGGATGCCGGGGAGCTCTGGGGACAGGTGCATCACAAACCCCTGGTCCCCAATCGTCCACGTGAGCTCCCCCTGCGTGTCCGGAATCAGCGTATTGAAGAACCGGCCGATCCGGAGCCCGGTGGGATCCGCGCTGATCACGCTGGCCGCGCAGCCGTCCGCAAACAGCAGAAACGACAACAGCCGTTCAAGCTTGGGCGCCCGTTGAAAATGCAGCGAGCAGAGCTCCAGGTTCACCATCAGGACTTTCGCCGAATCCTGCGCGCGGACGATATAGTCCGCCGTCTTCAACCCCACGATGGCGGCATCACATCCCATAAAGCCGATGTTGATCCGCTCCACGTTCGGGTCCAGGTGAAAGTGCTGGACCAGATCCACATCCAGGCCGGGGGCATAAAAGCCCGTGCAGGTGGACACGATGAGGTGGGTGATGTCCTGCCGCAGCTCGTCGGTGAGGGTCGGAGCCAGGACCGACGACGCCAAGTTCAGGGCGGAGGCCTGATAGGCCTCCATGCGATCGCGGGTGGTCGGCTCCTTGGCGGCCCCATAAAACCCGCTGCCATCGGCGCCAACAGGATCCGGCCTGGGGGCAAAGGGCCGGGACAAGACCGAGTACCGGCTGGCGATGCCGGACCGCTGGACCATCTTGTGGAACAGCTGGCTCTCCCTCCCGCTCGGCAGCAGGTCCTTGACGTTCTCAATGTAGAGGTCGTGGACGTCATGCTCGGGCACCCCCGTCACGATCGTATTGATAAAGCCGCCGTTACCCACGACTCCCCACGGACGCACACCCCTCTCCAAGACGGTGGCCGATCCAAACGATCAGGGCCTCAGAAGCATCAATGACGGCAAGAAGGCGACGGAAGGGCTGACAGAGAAACAGGTCACACGGGGTGGGAACCGACCCAGGAACAATCAGCGCAAGGTGAGATGTGAATCGATCCGCGATGCTGCAAGCGGGGACGATACGTGTACGTGTTACCCCGAATCCATAGGAGGATACGTATTTTAGGAAGTGGAGGAGGGGAAGTCAAGGAACGATGAGGGGAAGTTCAGGCAGGTTGCTTGATGGGCCGGGCGTGGGTATGGTCACACTCAAGAGCTGACCTCGGCCTTTGGTGGCCTCCATCCTCATGCTAGTTCCGCTGGGGCCTTATATCCTGTCCAGCTCGCGGTAATCGCGGTCCCGATGAAGGATCCGTGCGATTTTCACGGTCTTCGCTTTTTCGTCTACCGCATAGACAATGCGATACTCTCCCTGGGTCACGCGAAACCCCGTGAGGCCCTGGTAGGTAAACTGCGCCAGTTGCTCGGAATCGTTGGGACGAGGGGTGCGACGGAGGCTGAGAATCTTCAAAAACACCTGGCGCAGCCGCTTGGCGTCGGAACGGCCGAGGTCTTCCAAGGTGTCAAAAACGGGCTCGGAGAATTCGAGCGCGTAACTCACAGGCCCAGGCGCTGCGTGACCTCATCGAGGGTCAGGAACCGGTCTTCCTTGAGGCTTTTGGTGAGCAACGCGGACTCGAACCGATCTTCCAAGTCCGCCAGACGCTGGAAGTCTTCATACCCGAGCAGGACGGCCGTGGGCCGCTTGCCTTTCTTGATGACAATGCGCTGCCCCTGAAAGCCAGCCCTGGTCAAGACCGCTGAAAAGCTGGCCTTCGCCTT
>JBFFYZ010000248.1:0-4024 GCA_041568895.1 Nitrospiraceae bacterium | reverse complement strand
GGACTCGAAATGTCCCATGAGGTCGTTGGCGACGATACTGATGAAACCCGGCGCCAGGCCGCATTGCGGGATGAAGGCTTGCTTGGCGCCGGCACTGATTTTCTTGATCTTGGCCGTCACCTCGATGTCCTCTGTGAGATCAAAATAATGGGCCTGGTGCTCGCGCGCCTGTTCCGCGACCTGCGGGTTACAATAATAGGGCAGGCTCGAAATGACGGCCTCCAGCCGATGGGTGGACAAGTACCGATGCAGATCCGCGGGATCCTGGGCATCCAGCGTACAGACTTCGAGGTTCCGTTGGGGGACATCGGCCACCACCCGCTTGGGAGCTTCGGAGTCAATGTCCCCGAGGTGGACGTGGTACTCCCCCGTATCGGCTAACAAACAGCCGATCAACGACCCGATTTTCCCGGCTCCCAGTACCAGCACCCTGTGCGTGCCCATTATTCTTTCCTCTTTCGAGTCCCGGCCGGACGCTTCGCCCCTGCCCCCTGTCTTACTTAATTTCCACGCGTGAGGTGCCCATTATTATACTCCGGCGATGAACACTCACCAAGGACGGCGTCGCTGACGGCACCGAGATGAATCCGGGTTGCGGTACTTTCGCGTCGGACAGGCGGGCTTCAATCGGGAGGTAGGCGGAAATCGGATGAGATCATGGGACTCGGGGAGACTATCAACTCAACAACAATCCGAAAGAGGGTCTCCCCGCGGTCCGGACCCGGAGGATCCCCAAAGAGGGTCCGCCGACATTCCGGAGGAGAGCCTTTTCTCAATCGTCACGAAGCCGCAACCCGGCGCCGGCCGCTTTCGGCTTCGACTGCTGCTCCAGGCCGGGGAGGTCCGACACGCCGGTCAGGGTGGTTTGAAACTGCTCCCGTTCGACGGCCCCGGTCAGAACCGGCTGGAATTTCGCCGCCAGCACCTGAAACGTCCCGTTATTCTCGAAGGCGCTGGCGGCGACGTCCATATCCCACAGCTCGATGCCGATGGCTTTGTCCACCTCGGGAGCGACCAGCCACAAGGCGCCTTTGAACCCCTTTTGTTTGCTCACGACCGGAAGGAAGCTTTCGTTCCAGATCCTGGTGGCCTCGACCTTTTTACCTGGCCGCAGCGCATACACGGTCATTCCCGCGTACATGGTGCACCTCTCCGCTGTTCTGAAAGAAGGTGGTGTGCTGGGACCCCTGATTCCAGCCCAGGCTGCCCACACCCGGGCGTGCTTTTTCCCGGGCACTATGGTTCAAAGCATACCACGAAGTGGGCAAAAAACCAGAAAAACTCCATTTTCCGGCCCAGGGACAGGAGGAGGATTTAAAGGAGTAGGAGGATGGTGAAAAACCCAACGAGACGGCCGGTTTTCAGACCACGACTCGGTTCGGACCCTCTCCCTTGGCCTGCGCTAACTGGGTGTCCGCGACGGCAATAAGAGCATCCAATTCCTTGGGATCGCCGGTCCGCACCACCTTGGTCCCCCCTCCAAGGCTGATGGTCAGCGACAGGAGCCGGTCCCCGACCATGAAGGGTGAGGAATCCACGGCATTTCTGATTCGCTCGGCAACCGAGCCCAGGACCTCCTGGGCAATGCAGGGGAGCAAGAGGATGAACTGATCTTCCAGCCATCGGCCGAGAAGATCTCCGGCCCGGAGTTGGTTTTCGATACATTCCCCGACATGCTGCAGCGCCTCTTCGCCCACGTCATAGCCGAGGTCGTCGGTCAAGCGGGTAAAATTGTCCAGCGAGGCAACCAGGATCCCGAAACTTTTCTGATCGCGGGCGCCCCGCTTCAAATGCCGCAAGGCAAAGAGAACCCACCCGTGCCGGTTCAGAAGGCCGGTCGGAGGATCCAGGCTGGCCAGACGTTTGATCCACCCCTTGAGGTGCTTGTATTCTTCCTCAGGGGGTTTTTCATGCTTCTCGCCCTCTTTTTTCATGGGCTCCCCTTGTAACAAGTCTAGTATATAGGCCCTACCCATTCCTAGCAAAGCTTTTCAGTCGGGCTCTCTCTTCCAGCCAAGTCGCCAGGATCAGCGCGCCGAGTCCTGGCGAAACTAGGAGAAGGCAAATGGGCAGGATCAGGAGGCCCAGGGCGAAAACCGACTCCAAGGATTGCCAATAAGTGAGATCAGGCCCTTCCCCGTAAGACCTAGTGTTTGAGTTCTTCCATCTATATAATGCGGCCCCAAGGCAGCTCTGACCGTAAGCCCCGATGTGCATACATGCACCGGCATGATGGTCACCGTGTATGAGCGCACCGCCTTGGACCCTGGCTTTGCACCTTTCCTTGCGCCCATCGGTGCACTCTCTTGTCTTTTCTGCGGTCCGGGCTAACGTTAGGGGGACGCACCCGGATATCCAGGTGTGGACCAACTTTTGCTCCTCATTTCTCCGCGGTTGTTTGAAGAGATCCATTTCGGCCAAGCAGTCCTGGGCCTAAAGACCTAACAGGTAGCGGACCCCTTAGATGTCTCATTTGGTCATGCTCATCCCTCTGCTCCCCCTGCTGGCCGGGGTTACCATCGGCTTGCTCGGGAGCCGGGTCGGTGAGCGGAGTTCCAGGCTTGGCGTCGCAGCGGTTGCGCTCTCTTTTGCCGGGTCGGTGGGAGCCCTGTGGGTGGTGAGCACCGGCGGTCCGATTCTGGTCGAGCTAACACCCGCTCTCTCACCAAAAGCGGCGGGGGTCCAGCTTGCGCTGTATCTTGATCGCTTGTCTGCCGTCATGCTGGTGTTGATCACCGGGGTGAGCAGTATTGTCCACCTGTATTCCATTCGCTACATGCAAGGCGAGCGCGGGTACGCACGGTTTTTTGCTTTGCTAGGGCTGACCACCAGCGCTCTTCTCTGGCTGGTCTCCAGTTCCAACCTACTCATGTTGTTCGTGTTCTGGCAATTGATCAGCTGGCTGCTGTACCTCCTTCTCGCCTACAACTACCAGCACCGGCCGGCAACCGATGCGGCGTTCAAAACCTTTTTTGTGCACCGGATCGGGGACGTCGCCTTTCTGGGCGGCCTGCTTCTCGCCTATGTCGAGTACGGCACCCTGGATTTCGCTGTGCTGTTTGAGCGAGCCGCGTCGGCACCGGGATCCCTCTCTCTGTGGCCCGGGGGGGTGGAAATCAGCGCCGTGACCGGCATCACCCTCCTGATCTTCGTGGGTGCCATGGCAAAGTCGGCCCAATTTCCCCTGCACGTCTGGTTGCCCGACACCATGGACACGCCGACTCCGGTGTCGGCCCTCATGCACGCCGGCATGGTCAACGCCGGCGGGTTTTTGATCAACCGCCTCGCCCCCCTGTACGGCCTCTCTCCCACCACCCTGCACATCGTGTTCGTCATCGGTGCGTGTACGGCGGTCTTGGGCGCGACAATGATGCTGACCCAGTCGGACGTGAAAAAGATGTTGGGCTTCTCCACGATGGGTCAGATGGGTTACATGACCATGGAGTGCGGCCTCGGGGCGTTTGCGCTGGCCATTTTTCACCTGGTCGCGCACGGGATCTTTAAGGCGACCTTGTTCCTCTCTGCCGGCACCGCCATCCACGAGGCCCGGCACGATCCCAAGTTTCCTCCTGGCCACGTTCGAGAGGAGGTCGAGTCCTATCCTCGCCTGCCATGGTTCACCGGCGTGACGTTCACCCTGCTGCTGCCCTTGGCCATTTTGCTGGCGACGCACGACCTGTTGCGCATCCCCCTGCGGAGCGAACAGGGCGCCGCCGTGTTCTTGTTCTTCGCCTGGGTGACCTCCTCCCAGGCCATCCTCAGCCTCTATCGCCTGAGGGCGGTGGGCTCGTGGAAGGTTGCCGGCATCATGGTGATCGCGCTCGGCCTGGTGGTATCCACTTATCTCTGGGCCGCGGAGGCCTTCACCCATTTCCTTTATCCCTTGCCCGGTGAGGCGTCCCGCTATTTCGAAATCGCGGCCTTTCCTCCCTGGCTCTTCGACCTGTTCGTCGCCGCGGTCACCCTGCTCATCATAGGGGGCTGGGTGGTGATCTACACCAACATCAAAGGTCAGCACCGGTTC
>JBFFYZ010000247.1:0-4043 GCA_041568895.1 Nitrospiraceae bacterium | reverse complement strand
TCCTTTTGAGTTGTTAGCCCCATATCACCGAATTCCAGTTCTTCTTTATGTGGAATTCCACATGGGCTTTGTTAGTTTCTGTGCCTCTGACCCAAGGTGTATTCAGCAGATTTCATGCCAAAACGGATTTCATTCTTTCATGCCTAATTTTCTTATATTTATTAATCACTTTGAGAAACAGAGATGGATCGGACCTAAGGTCTTAAATGGGCGTAAAATAACAAGAAGGTGCCGTTATTTGGCACTTTTGTATGCCTCCAAAAGGCCTAAGTCCTACTTTGGGATTCCACCCTCAGTATCCTGATCTACAATCGAATCTTCCGTCCAAGCCATTTTATTACTGCCCTCGAAGAGACCCCGGGCTCCCTTTTCCCTCGCCTCCACCAGTTGTACATGGGTAGGAAAAGGCAGATTAGTCCCCCCAGTAATGAGGCCCAGGCTCCTTCTCGAAGGCAGGGCGTCTCATACGTGAAGGTGATGACATGGGACCCGCTCGGAACTATGACCGCTCGCACCAGTCCGTTTGCCCGCAGAATCGGGACCGCTTGATTGTTTTCCAGTCGGGCCCGCCAGCCGCCTTCAAAGGCATCGAGAAGAACGAGCACGGCGGGCTCCTTGGTATCAACACGAACCTGGATTAATTCCGGTTCATAGTGCTCCACGGCGACCGTCCCCCCTCGGTTCGGCCCAAGCAACGACCCCTCTGGAGCCTCGATCACATCCACCTCCCCGGACAAAAAATCGGGCCGGGCCAGTAGAGCAGGGAAGTCTACAGGCGCAGCAACACTTTCTGGCCGACGGGACAAATAGGCTCGGGGCTTATGCGGCACGGGATTGACCACTAAGGCAAGTTCATAATCCGAATTTTCGGCCACGAGGCTCTTTTCAAAACGCGGGGTCTGGAAATGAAAGGTCCGCCCGATCAGATATGCGACATTGAAGCGGGCCGCGACTTCCAACCCATTCTTCAGCCAGACTTCAGTCATCAGAGGGGACACCGTTGCACTGTAACCTGGCATGTAGTATTTGATCGACTCAAGGTGAAATTGAGCGTTATGCTCAAGGTCAAGCGCCTGACGTATCATCAGGGAGGAGGCTCCGCGCAGATCCAACCATTGTGCGACCGCCTTGGGGTACCGAATCCGTTCTTCCTCGAAAGACAATAACCGAAAACGCCCAGGCCCAGGCCCGCCAGCGTGGCGATACACCGCTTCGACCAACCCCGGAGTGAATGTTGCCGCCTCGACCGGTCCGGCATGATAGGTCTTCAAATTGGCTCGGAAAAGATCGAACAAGATCACCAGGACAAGAAGGATCATCAGCAACTCTGGCATAATTGGCCGCCAAGCCAATCCCAACGCCACCAGGGCAACACACAAAGCGGCCCCTGCGCTGTATAGAAAGGCCACCCCGGCAGAACCTGTTACCTCGCGGGCAATCTCTTCTGGCGCCTTAAAGGCCGCCGCCGTCCACAAGGTCACCACTTCGGTGCTTAATGCCAGACCCATCACCAAGCAACAGCCCGCCGCGGCGAACCAGAGGAAGGGATGGCCGCGCAGGTGTCGGAGTTCATCCGCACCGGCGCCTGCCAACATGCAGGCCGCGAAGGCCACAATTCCCATTAACCGTTCGGGGTAACGAAAGGCCGACCACAACGGAACCACGTGATAAAAGACCTCGTACAGTCCTCCCTTCCGCCCCAGCGCCAACAAGAGGGCCAGCCCTCCGAGGATGGTAAGAATGCGCAGGTCCCGTCGATACCATGCACCCAACATCGCTAGCCCCAGAACCGGCACCCCCAGGTACACACTTTCCGCCCACAGATCTCCACCCCCTCCGGCAAGGCGGGTACCGAAAAACAGGTGCGAGACAAAAGCCGGGTGCGCTTCCCCTCCTACGGGAGACGCCACGATAGTCAACAGACGAAATGGGTGTGTGGCCCAATACAGAGCCTGCCAATGGAAAGATTCGGCTTGGGCCCGGTTGCTTTCAAGAAACACCGCGAAGGCCGGACCCAGTTGAATGCCCGCGAGTATGGCGGTCAGCACGGCACTGAGTGCGACCCGCCCGGCGCCCCTTGGCCAGGATTGCGGCGCCCGGGCCACCGCCCAGGCCAGCGCGATAAACCCGTAGTAATACCCCGTCTGCATATCACCGTTGAGAAACACCGTCGCCCACAGCAGCGACAGCGCGACTAACCAGCCCAGGGAACCTTTCAAGGCTTTTTCCAGGGCGGCGCAAAACAGGGGAAACAGGCAGACTGAATACAAATAGACAATGTTCTCAGTGAGGGACACTACATAGCCGGACAAGACGAAGGCCAGCCCAGAGACCAAAGCTCCAAGGCGTGAATACCCGAGCATACGCCCGAGAGCGAACGCGCCCAGGGCCCCTATAAGGCAAGACAGGAGGGTCGAGAGCCGATAGGCATCGGGTCCTGACAGGACCAAATACAACAAGGAAAACGGATGGAACACCCCCGTGACCGGTACACCAATGAACGGACGCCCCAGGCCCTCATAGGGAAACCATTGGGGTAGCTCCCCATTCGACAGCCGCTCGACCATATATTGCTTGAGGGGCAGGAAAAACCGGTAGGCATCGCGCTTGATGAGAACCAAATCCGGAAGCCAGAGTCGGGAATAAAAGGCTAGGACGATACCAGAGAGCAGAACCAGGACGAATCCGGTTGACGATCGAATGAAAGCCAGGGGGCCAGGATCGACATCCGACCGTATGAGGCCCCGTAGCGCCATAGAAAAGTAAGGGTGGTGCCTGAGAGTTTAGGGAGACTCTGGCGAAGTCCTCGAGCTGTTCAGCAGGGAGTCACTGCACTCTCGATGTATGATGGAAAGCACAAACTGTCAAGCGGTTCGTGCAAATCAGGCAGGCAACCGAACGGATTAGTGCATGCCGAATCTGTTAGAGACAATTCGATGATGCCGTTACCGGACGGGAATCGAAAAAGAAACGCGAAGGGTTAGGGGGACACGCGTAGCAGAGAGGAGCTTTGAGACACGCGGGACTTGGACTGTTTGACCCGATCTTCCAGACCGGGGTCGCCAAACCCCCGATTCCGGTATCGCTCGATGAGTTTGACGTTGGTGGGGTCGAGCTCCAGGGATCGGAGCCAGGCTTCCTTGGCCTCTTGCAACCGATTCTGTACCAGAAAAATCTCTCCAAGATGCTCGAAAATTACCGGATCGTCCCCGACCAAGGTAGCGGCCCGCTGAATTTCAGTGAGCGCCTCGGCATGCCGACCCAACTTGAATAGAGCCCACCCCAAACTGTCCACGTAATAGCCGTTGTTGGGCTTGAGGGAGAGAGCTTTTTGAATGAGAGCCAGCGCCTCCTCGATCTTGATGCCACGCTCGGCGTAACTGTATCCCAAATAATTGAGCGCGTCCGCGTGCTTGGGATTCAACCGGAGGGTCGTTTCCATAGCTGTAACGAGGTCGTCAAACCGGTTGAGCTTGTCGTACGCCGTACCCAAATTGAAATGCAGGTCGGCATTCTCGGGATTGTGCTGGATTCCTTGCTCGAACGTCTTGCTCGCCACCCCATATTCCTCAGTCTGCAGGTAGGTCAGACCCAACAGGAGGTGGGCGTCCGCTTTCTTGGGATTGAGATTGATCGCTTCGGTCAGGTGGGTAATCGCGTCAGGATAGCGCTTCAACCGGTAGAGGAGAAAACCCATGTGCAAGTGCCCATCCACGTAGGACGGCTGCAGCTTGAGGTTGTGCTCATAGGCCCCGATCGCCTTGTCGTATTCCTTGGTCTCCTCATAGATCAGTCCCAGATAATCCCGCACCCGAAGCTCCGTCGGCCGGGAGGCCAGGATAGTCTTCAGTTCCTCGATCGCCCGGGAATACTCCTTCATCTCCGCGTAGATCAGCCCCGCCCGCAATCTGGCGTCCAAATCATCGGGATCCTGTCGAAGAATTTTGTCCACCTCAGCGAGGGCCTCCGCATAGGCCTTGTCGCTGATATAGAGCCGGACCAGATGGTGGCGAGCCTCCTTGCTATGCGGGTTGATCTCTTCG